>NZ_QROG01000018.1:0-46193 GCF_003474585.1 Collinsella sp. AF39-11AT
GTGAGGTCGGTCAGGGCGTCCAGGCGGGGCGACGCGAGGCTCAAGTCTCTTCTGATCTTCTCGTGCAACAGCCTGGTGAGGTCGTCGGGGCGCTACGGCGAGTGCTACCGGGCCTGCAGGGCGCGGGGCATGGGGCACGGGCGGGCGCTCAAGGCCGTCGCGAGGAAGCGGCTCAGGGCGATATACGCCGTGATGCGCGACCGGGTGCCCTACCGGGAGTAGCGTCGAAGGTTGACAAAACTATAGGAACACCCAATGACTAGGTGGGGGAGGCGTGCGACAATGGTGGGCGTTGTGTTGTCCGCGCTAAGGAGTTGCCATGTTGTTGTGTCCCGTTTGCCATGATCCGTTGGTGGACGACGAGCGCGGTGCTGCGTGCGCGGGCGGACATCGATTTGACCGTGCGCGCGAGGGCTATCTGTATCTGCTGCGCTCGTCCAAGAGCGGCGACTCCATGGGCGATCCCAAGTCGCAGGCGCGCAGTCGTCGCGACTTTCTTAACCGCGGCTACTACGCGCCGTTGCGCGATGCGATGGTCGAGCTGGTGCGCGAGCAGGTGTCTGGACGTGCAGCGACTGCGAATGGCCCCATGACGCTGCTCGATATTTGCTGCGGCGAGGGCTACTACACCAGTGCCATGGGTGCGGTGCCGGGCGTGGATGCTTATGGGTTCGACCTGGGCAAAGAGATGGTGCGTCTGGCCGCCAAGCGCGGCGATGCGACCTACTTCGTGGCCAACATGAAGGACATCCCCGTGGCCGATGGCACCTTCGATATGGTGACCGAGCTCTTTGCTCCCTTTAACGAGCGTGAGTTTGCTCGCGTGCTGGCACCCGAGGGGTCGCTCTATACCGTTATACCGGGTGCCCGTCATCTCTTTGGGCTCAAGGAGGTGCTCTACGACACGCCATATCTCAACGATGAGAAGTTGCCGCAGACAACCGAGCTCGAGTTGGTTGGCACGAAACGGGTGTCTGCGAACATTACGCTCCAGACGCAGACCGATATCGAGGCGGTGTTTCAGATGACGCCGTACTACTACCGCACGCGCCCTGCCGACAAAGAGCGCTTGGCAAACCTGGACACCCTTCAGACCGATATCGACTTCATCATCGCCGAGTACCGCCACTAACCTACCAAAAAGGGACAGGTTTATTTTGGCAGGGTTTATCTGGGCAAACGTAAAGGGCCGACCGCGTTGCTGCGCGATCGGCCCTTTTTAGCTGCTTGATAGCAGGGGTTATGGGAGGCAGGTGCCTACAGGCGGTCCTTGTTTTCGGCCTTAATGTCGTGTGCCTGCTGAATAAAGAACAGGTCGTACACCACGATGACAAAGGCGCCATAGTTGATGGCGTCGCCGCCAAACGCGGGGAGCGTGAGCACAGCCTGCGCAATCGTGGCGATTGCGGCGACGATGCCGAGCTTAAACGCGCCGCCTACCTGCGAAGGCTTGTTGGCGCCCTTGATGCCCGCAACGCCCGCGGCGAGATCGATGAGGCCCTTGGCGACAAGCACGACCGTGGCGAGCATGGCGTACGGCCCGTAGGTGGACTCGAACTTGCCGGTCGCGATGCCGGCGATTCCAATGACGAGACTGGCGATGCCCAGAACAAAATAAATCAGGGCAAGGATTTTGAGAGTCTTGCGAGTGAAACTCATGGCTGGTCCTTTCGATACGAGTACGTCAACCTGGCGCACCCCATGTGCTGCACATATGATGAAGCACATTGTAGTTCAACGGGGCGATGCATGCGTTTGAAAGCGTCTCTTGCCTGTACGGTCCAACCTTTCAAAAAGGAAAGCTGGACGTAAGCCAAATCGATGGCAGCTCATGTGCGGCGCTGCGATGATGAGGATGTAACAAGGAGTTGGTCTAAGGAGGAGCCATGATGTACGGAACAGGGCAGGCGCGCGAGCCGCAATCGTTGGGAAGGCGCATGAGCGATTCTGTGATCGCTGCCGTGTGCACGGGATTGATGGCGGTGCTTTGCATTGGGATGCTGTGGGCCATGTCGCATGTGGGACAATAGCGGACGATTGGGTGCCGACACATGCGGCGCTCACGTATCCGCTTTGCTTGCTAAGGAGTACCCATGGGCGTCGTCGATCCCTTTTCTGTTGCTCGGGCCGCGGGGCTTGAGCTGATCGGGAAGCCCGAGGGCCTCACGCTCACCGACGGTGCGATGGAGCTGCGTGCCGATTTTGCCCGTATGCTCCCACGGCTCAAGCAGGGTCGTCTGCAGCAAGAGCTGTTGGTGAAGGCTGCACGCACAAAAGGTATCGAGAACCCCTGGGCGATTGACGCCACGGCAGGCTTTGGCGAGGATTCGCTGCTGTTGGCCGCTGTGGGCTTTACCGTCGATTTGTATGAACAGGATTGCGTGATCGCGGCGCTCCTTCAGGATGCCCTGGATCGCGCGGCAGATGATCCGGCGCTTGCGGCTGCCGTGGCGCGCATGCGCTTACATGCGGGCGAGGACAGTGTTGCCGGCCTTCGCCATGCGGCTGAGCTGGTCGAGCGTGGTGAGCTCGCGGCTCCCGATGTGGTGTATCTGGATCCCATGTTTCCCGAGCGCACCAAGAGTGCGGCGGTCAAAAAGAAGTTCCAACTCCTGCACCATTTGGAGCAGCCGTGCGCCGATGAGGAGACGCTGGTTAAAGCTGCGCTTGCAGTGCGGCCGCGCAAGGTCGTTATCAAGCGGCCGGTGAAGGGGCCGCTGCTTGCCGGCGTTAAGCCGAGCTATCAGCTTGCGGGCAAGGCCGTCCGCTACGATGTTTTGGTGCCGCCGCGCCCGTAGCCTGCGTGCGATGGCCGGCGATGTGTCGGTGCCGTGCCGCTGCGTGAGCGTCGCGCCGATGCGGCGCCTATTTCCAAGGGTGCGACGTCAGGTGCCACCCGCCGCAGTATTCACATTTGTAGCAGGCCAAGCCACGTCGTCCACGGTTTTCGCAGTCGGCCATAACGGCCTCGGCCTCGGCGCGTGTGTCGTAGCGGTTTTTGCGCTCGCACGACTTGTAGCGCCAAGCCTCATCGCGCTCGGCGTCCAGGGCATCGCGGCGCTCGTCCTCGCGCGCAAACAGGTCGCTCATATCGCCGCCGGTGGCAGCGCCCAAAAACTCGCTTTTGGCCTTTGACCAGGCGGCTCGCTTTTTGCTTCCCATCTGCTTCATGCCCTTTCCAAACGCTGGTATCATTGCCCAATCAAAGTGATACCAATAAACGTGAGGTCGCCGCGTGATGATCAGAAAAACCCTCGATACCGACATTCCCGCCGTCATGGCTATCTATGACGCCGCCCGCGCCTTTATGCGCGCGCATGGCAACGCCACACAGTGGCCCGAGGGCACGCCTTCGGCCGAGCAGCTGGCTGCCGATATCGCCGCCGGTGGCAGCTATGTGTGCGAAGTCGACGGTCGCGTGGTGGCGACGTTTGCCTTTTTGCCGGGCCCGGACGAGTGCTATGACGTCATCGAGGACGGTCAGTGGCGTAGCGACACTCCGTACGCCGTACTGCACCGCGTGGCGTCCGACGGCACCGTGCACGGTATCGCGGCCGCGATGTTTGCCTTTGCCAAGGCGCGCGCTGACCACCTGCGTATCGACACGCACGCGGACAACCTGCCCATGCAGGGCGCGAGCATGAAGGCGGGGTTCGAGCGCGCCGGCGTCGTGTATGTGTCGGACGGCACGCCGCGTGTTGCGTTCGACTGGCTGCGCGAGGCATAAGGGCCGAGTCGCATACCAGCGTTTCATCGAAATGAAAATGGCCCCGCGTGGGGCCATTTTTGGTAAAACGCGTCGTTGTAGGACTCGCATTGTTACCGCCTCAGATGAGACCGGGCAGACAAAAGGGGAGGTGCCGGCTTTCGCAAGGCGCGAACCTGCGAAAATCGCCGCGCGGCAACGCGGGGCGATGAGCTCGGTCGGGGGATAGGGCCCGCTTCGCCCGCCGGCCCGTAAATTGTATCATCCAGTGTGGAACGAGAATGCCCGTTGCCGCGTGCGATGGGCTCGCAATAAGAGGAGAGCCATGTCGAAGCAGGCGGTCGTTGGAATCTTGGCGCATGTCGATGCCGGCAAGACTACGCTGGCCGAGGCCATGCTGTTCAACGCAGGTCGCATTCGCAAGCGCGGCCGTGTGGACGATGGCGATTCTCACCTGGACACTAACACGATCGAGCGCGAGCGTGGCATCACGATTTTCTCGTCGCAGGCCGTGCTCGACCACGACGATACCCACGTCATGCTCGTGGATGCACCCGGCCACGTCGATTTTTCGGCCGAGGCGGAGCGCACACTGCGCGCGCTCGACTACGCGATTTTGGTTGTGGGCGCCAACGATGGCGTGCAGGGGCACACCGAAACCCTGTGGCGCCTGCTTGCGCGCTATGACATTCCGACGTTCATCTATATCAACAAAATCGATTTGGAGAATCCCGGCCGCGATGTTTTGCTGGCACAACTCGGGCAGCGTCTTTCCGAGGGCTGCCTGAATGCCAACGAACTGCTGGCGGGCGGTGCCGTTCAGGAGGATGCTGCTGCGTTGGACGAGGCGGCGCTCGAGGAGTTTCTTGAAGCGGGTGAGCTTTCCGTCGCAACGCTGTCGCGCATGGTTGCCGAGCGCAAGCTCTTTCCCTGCTTTGCCGGCTCGGCGCTCAAGGACCAAGGCGTGGACGAGTTGCTGGACGGCATATGCGCGCTGATGCGTGAACAGGCGTGGCTCCCGGAGTTCGCCGCGCGCGTCTATCGCGTCAGCCGCGGCGATCGCGGCGAGCGCTTGGCTTGGGTAAAAGTGACCGGCGGCACGCTGCGCGCAAAACAGATGATCGAGGGGCGCTCCGGTGCCGAGGCATGGGAGCAAAAGGTCGATCAGGTGCGCATCTATAACGGAGAGAAGTACGAGCTTGCCCAGGAAGTTGCCGCTGGCGGTATTTGTGCCGTGACGGGTCTTGCGCACGTTCGCCCGGGGGATGCCTTGGGTGCGGAGCCCGGGTGCGATGCGCCCGTCATTGCGCCGGTCCTTACCTATACGGTGCTCCCGGGCGAACATGATGCCCATGCGGTGTTTAAAGCGCTGACTGAGCTGGCGGACGAAGACCCCATGCTCGGCGTAAGCTGGAATACGCATCTTGAGCAGATTCACTTGCAGTTGATGGGCGCCGTGCAGCTCGAGGTCTTGCAGCGGGTATTGGCCGATCGCTTTGGCCTTACGATTGAGTTTGAGTCCGGCGGCATTCTCTATAAGGAGACGATCTCGCAGCCGGTCGAGGGTGTGGGCCACTTTGAGCCACTGCGCCATTACGCCGAGGTGCACCTGCGCCTGGAGCCGCTGCCAGCGGGCTCGGGCGTGCAATTTGGTACCGTTGCCTCGACCGACGAGCTCGATCTTAACTGGCAGCGCCTGGCGCTCACCAACGCCATGGAGCGCGATCACCTGGGTGTGCTGACCGGCTCGCCCATTACCGATGTGCGCATTACGCTCACGGGCGGCCGCGCTCATGCCAAACACACCGAGGGCGGTGACTTTCGGCAGGCAACGTACCGCGCGATTCGCCAGGGTTTGATGCAGGCGCGTGAGGCCGGCGCGGCGGTGCTGTTGGAGCCGTGCTACCACTTTGAGCTCGAGGTGCCGGGAGATTGCGTGGGCAGGGCGCTTTCGGATGTCACGCGCATGGGCGCCGAGTACGAGCCGCCGGCGATGGCGGGCGACCGGGCGAAGCTTGTGGGTCGCGTGCCAGCATCCGAGATACAGGATTATGCGCTGGAGGTGGCTGCCTACACGAGCGGCCGCGGACATCTGTACCTGGAGTTCGCCGGTTATGCGGCATGCCATGATGCCGAGCGCGTCATCGAGGCGGCCGCCTACGAGCCCGAGGCCGATCTGCCCAACACGCCCGATTCGGTCTTTTGCGCCCACGGCGCCGGCTATACGGTCAAATGGTACGACGTGCCCGCCGCGGCACACGTAAAGATCGATCCCGCCACCTTCCGCCCCTATCGCCCCGCCGACGCGGAATTTTTCGGCCACATGTGACAAAGGGACAGCTCCTTTGTCACATTCAGTTGGTATAACTCGGTATAAGTTGGTATAACTATTGCTAGCCTTTGCCAATCCGAGGAGGCCGACATGAATCCAAATCCCTTTAAGCCAACGGCTGGTAAGCGGCCTCCGATACTCATCGGTCGCGAGTCGGTCATCGAAGATTTTGAGGAGGGGCTCGATAACGGTGCCGGAGCGCCGGGCAGACTCATGCTCATTACAGGAAACCGCGGCTGTGGCAAAACAGTTCTCCTGCGGGAGCTGCAACGTCTGGCCAGTGAGCGCGGATGGGCGGTTGTCTCCGATTCCGCTTCGCTTGGTTTATGCGACCGCTTGGCCGACGCACTCCGCTCGAATAAGCCCGTTGTGACGTCAATGGAGTTTGGCCCATCGTTTGGACGGATGTCGGTTGAGGCGGCGCGGGCAAAAGGCGAGACGTTGCGAGGGCTGGTCAACGAACGTCTCAAGAAGCTCGGTCCAGGCAAGGGCATACTGTTTGCGATTGACGAGGCTCAATCTGCGTCTATCGAGGAGCTGTCGGCTCTTGCCGTTCTCTATCAGCAGGTGCTGGGAGATCAGGATGCTACGGGCTTGCCCGATGGCGACCAGCGTGGTCTTGCGCTGGTCTTTGCCGGCTTGCCCAGCATGGTTGACGATCTGCTCGAAGAGCCGAGCGTGACGTTTTTGCGGCGCGCCCAGCAGCGTACGTTGGGGGCGATTTCTTTGCCCCAGGTGCGCGATTCATATATCCAGACGGTCGAATGTGCTGGTCTTTGCATTGATGCGGGGACGGCGGACCTTGCGGCGCACAAGAGCATGGGACATCCCTATATGGTTCAGCTGGTGGGATATTACATGTGGCGGTCTGCTGTCCGGCGTGGCTCGCAGGTCATTGAAGGGTGCGATGTCGAGGTTGGTCATGCGGATGCCGTCTCTGAGTTCTACGAAGCGGTTGACGCGCCTCTGTATTACGGGCTGCGCACCCCACAGCGCCTCTTTATCGAGGCTATGGCGGTTGACGAGGGCAAGCTGACGCGCATGGCGGATATCATTGAGCGCTGCGACCGCACCCAGAGCTGGGCGAGTAAATATCGCGCAAGCTTAATTCGCGAGCGCGTCATCGAGGCCGCCGGATACGGTCTCGTCCGGTTTAGCGTGCCTATGCTGGGCAAGTACATTCGCGATCGTGTTTTATGGCACGAGTGATGTGACAAAGGGACTGTCCCTTTGTCACATTCCTTTGTCACATTCGATTAACAGGAAGGGGAGCGATGACGGTGTCGCAACAACCAAGTGCTATCGAGGTGCGCGGTGCGCGCGTCCATAACCTCAAAGACATCGATATCGATATTCCGCTGGGAAAGCTCGTGGGTATTGCCGGCGTCTCGGGCTCGGGCAAGAGCTCGCTGGCGCTGGGTGTTTTGTATGCCGAGGGCTCGCGCCGTTACCTGGAGGCGCTCAGCACCTATACCCGCCGTCGTCTGACGCAGGCAGAGCATGCTCAAGTGGATGAAGCGCTGCACGTGCCGGCGGCGCTCGCATTGCATCAGCGCCCCAGCGTGCCGGGCGTGCGCTCGACCTTTGGCACCATGACCGAGCTCAACAACAGCCTGCGCCTGCTCTTTAGCCGTTGCGCCCATCACGTGTGCCCGCATTGCGGGACGCGTGTGGAGCCGAGCCTTAACGTGGCCGCAGGCCTGTCGCTCACGTGTTCGACATGCGGCCGCGAGTTCTACGCGCCGAGTGCCGAGGATTTGGCTTTCAATAGCGGCGGTGCATGCCCCACCTGTGGCGGTACCGGTGTCATGCGCGAGGTGGACGAAGCGAGCCTGGTGCCCGACGAGTCCAAGACCATCAACGAAGGCGCGGTGCTTCCCTGGGGCACGCTCATGTGGGACTTGATGAAGCAGGTAGCTGGCGAGATGGGTGTGCGTACCGATGTGCCGTTTAACCAGCTTACACCTCAAGAGCGCGACATCGTGTTCCATGGTCCGGCGGTTAAGAAGCATATTCTCTACGTTCCCAAAAACGGCGAGGGCGCCACGCCGCTCGACTTCACCTATTACAACGCCGTCTATACGGTCGAGAATGCGCTCGCCAAGGTTAAGGACGATAAGGGACTAAAGCGCGTGGCTCGCTTTTTGCGCGAGGGCCCGTGCCGTGACTGCGGCGGCACGCGTCTCTCCGAGGTTGCGCGCCAGCCCCAGGTGCGCGGTATCAATCTGGCGCAGGCCGCGGCCATGACGCTTGGCGATGCGATTGAGTGGGTGCGCGGGGTGCCCGCATCCTTGTCGGCCGAGATGCAGCCCATGGCGACGGATATCTGCGATTCGTTTTTGGGCGCGGCCCGTCGTCTGGTCGACCTGGGCCTCGATTACCTTTCACTCGATCGCGCAGGTGCCACGCTCTCCACGGGTGAGCGCCAGCGCGTGCAGCTCGCCCGCGTGGTGCGCAACCGATCGACGGGCGTGCTCTATGTGCTGGACGAGCCCTCGATCGGCTTGCATCCTGCCAATGTCGACGGCCTGGTGGGCGTAATGCGCGATCTGGTGGATGACGGCAACACCGTGGTCGTTGTCGACCACGACACGCGCGTATTGGCGGAAGCCGATTATCTGGTCGAGATGGGCCCCGTTGCCGGAGCGGGCGGCGGTAATGTGATCGCCGCCGGTACGGTGGATGAGGTCGAGCAATCGCAGGACAGCCGCATCGCCCCGTTTTTGCGCTCGGAGCCCAAGCGCTTGCGGCCGCAGGTGGCTGATGACGAAATGTTCGACCGGGGCCATATCCGCATGGCGACCGATGCCATCCATACCGTCAAACCGCTCGAAGTCGATATCCCGCGCGGTCGCTTGGTCGCGGTGACGGGCGTTTCGGGTTCGGGTAAGACGACGTTGGTGCTCGAGACGCTCATCCCGGCACTCAAGGCGCAGGCAGCCAGCGAGTGCCTGCCCAGGCACGTGCGTTGGATCGACGCCGAGGGCATCGCACGCGCCAACCTGATTGACGCCACGCCCATCGGCGCCAACGTGCGCTCGACGGTGGCGACTTATGCCGACATCCATGACGAGCTGCGTCGCGCCTTCGCCCGTACGCCCGAGGCCAAGGCAGCCGGCTACAAGGCGGGCGCATTTAGCTACAACACCGGCGCCTTGCGCTGCCCTACGTGCGATGGCACGGGTTCGATATCGCTCGACGTGCAGTTTTTGCCCGATGTCGAGATCGTCTGCCCGTCATGTCGCGGCTCACGCTATGCAGACGCGGCCTCGCATATCCATCGCGAGGGCAAGGACGGGAGCCTGCTTACGTTGCCGCAGCTCATGGACATGAGTGTGGACGAGGCCATCGACGCCACGGTGGGGCTCAAGAAAGTTCAGGCGCGCTTACAGACCCTGCACGACCTGGGCTTGGGTTATCTCACGCTCGGCGAGCCCACGCCGGCGCTTTCGGGCGGCGAGGCGCAGCGTCTTAAGCTCGCGAGCGAGATGGGCCGCGTGCAGGATGATGCCGTATTCGTGTTCGACGAACCCACAATTGGCCTGCACCCGCTCGATGTTCAGGTGCTGCTGAGTGTGTTCGACGGCCTCGTTGCCAAGGGTGCCACAGTCGTCGTGATCGAGCACGACCTCGACCTTATCCGTAACGCCGATTACGTAATCGACATGGGCCCAGGTGGTGGCGAAGCAGGCGGGCAAATCGTCTGCTTCGGCACGCCAGCCGATATCGCGGCCTGCCCCAAGAGCATTACCGGCCGTTACCTCTAACCGAATGTGACAAAGGGACAGTCCCTTTGTCACATCCGATGCCTATTTCACGCATTGAACGGCGAGATAGTCGCGGAAGAACGGTAATTCAAAAGCGACGATTCCGCGCCCGCGTTCTCCAATGATGCCGGCGTCTATCATGCGGCGTCGGTAGCGGGAGACCTGTTGCGGCGAACGCTTAAGGCGCTCGACAAGGTCAGCGGTGGTGGACTCTTCCTCGTCATCGAGCATGGCGATGAGAAATCGCTTGTCCTCTGCAGTGAGTTCCCGATAGGTCGCCGCGAGGATCCGGTCGTCCATTTCATCGCGTGCGATTTTGATTCCCTGGTCAAAGTCGCGAGATGATATTTCCCTCGAGTTGCTCGTGAGATCCCAGGCGCGGTAACCCACAAGCTGCAAAAGGAAGGGAAAGCCCGAAATCGAGCGAACGGCCTTATCGATTCCCCCAGCATCTGCCAGGCGATCGTTTTCCTGGATTGTGCGAATCAAGGCCTCGCGTACGTCATAGTCTGCGATGCGACCCAGATGATATTGTTGGGCGCGGCGAAGGAACGAGACCGTCTTGTGGTTCAGCAACGTCGAGACGTTGTTGGGAAGTCCCGCCATGAGCAGGGCGACGCGTTTCCCATCGGCCACAAAGTGCTGATACGTCGCTGCGAGCTGAATCATCTCGTCGAGCGTCGGGTCCACCTCGTCAACCGTGACGAGCAGCCCGGTGCCCGCCTCGTTGAGCTGGTCGATGATGTCACTCATGCGATAACGCCAGGTTGAGGCATCGTGAACGCGATTGACCTCGATGCTGCCGAGCGGTGCAATTTCGAGACCGGTGACTTCGAAGCGGCTGGACGAGTCGATAAGATGGCCTGCAGCACGTTTCGCCCCGAACTCGATTTCCTCAAGCATTCCCGAGAGCGCGGTCGTCTTTACGGCAATCCAGCCGTGGGATTCCGCCCTTGTCGCAAGCGACGACATGAGAGCGGTTTTACCGGTTCCACGCGCGCCTGAGAAGATCGAGGTCAATTCCGGGCGCCTGCGCTGGCTCAAGAAGGCGCGGTCCAAATCCCGAATAATCTGTTGTCTGCCAGCGAGATGGGCAGGAACCTCGCCAAAGCTAGGGGTAAACGGGTTTTCGAGGTATTCCACAATGCCATCCTTTCGCGTCGCCGTTTAACTTCATTTTATTTTAGTTAATTCTGATTAAAAGTGATGGTTCGTTATTTAGAGCATCAATCAGGCATGTGTGTCATCGACGTGGCGCTTGAATGTGACAAAGGGGCAGTTCCTTTATCACATTTCCGGAAAGCCTGCCTGGCGCAGGGCCTCGTAGAGGACGATGGCGGCGCTGTTGGAGAGGTTGAGTGCGCTGATGCGGTAGTCGGCCGGGTCGACGAAGTTGCCGCAGATGTCCTGTTGAAGGATGGCCTCGTGGCTGTCCTCGGTATGCCCGAGCGACTCCTCATGAGCCTCCCAGGCATCGGCGTTATCGAGTGAGTCGCAATCGCGTAGCATGGGGATGCGCTCGCAGCGTTCGGACGCCGCGGCAAGCAGTGGCTCGGGAATCCCCGAGCTCTCGCTGCCAAAGACCAGATAGTCACCGTCGCGGTAGGTGCTTTGCGCATAGGTGCGGCGCGCCTTTTTGGTCAGCAGATGCAGGCGTTCATCGGCGGGGGAGAGGCCGTTGCACGTAAGGAAATCCTCCCAGCCGGCATAGGTCGTCACGTCCAAGTTTTGCCAGTAGCCCAGGCCGGCGCGACGCACCGTCTTGTCGTCGAGCGAAAAGCCCAGCGGCTCCACCAGGTGCAGGCGGGTACCGGTGACCACGCAGGTACGGCCGATATTGCCCGTATTGGCCGGAATCTCGGGCGCATACAGCACGATATTGAACATGAATCTCCTTGGCTCAGAACGAAAAACCACCACGAAGGGGACAGGCACCTTCGTGGTGGTTTGGCGGTTACGTGGCAGAAAATGCTCGCTTCGATAGCCTAGGCGCGGTGCCAGTCGGTCAGACAGGCATCGAGGGAGGCGATGAGCGCGTCCTTGTCCATGTGACGGCCGATGATGCACAGGCTCGTCATGCGGTCGCCCGTCTCGTCGTCCCAAATCTGCATGATCTCGGGGTTCTCGTCGATGATCTTCTGCTTCTCGCCCTCGGGCGCCGAATCGACAAACAGACCGTTCTCCATCAGGCGCATCTGGTGGCCGGCCTGCTCGAACATGTAGCACATGTCCGGATCGCCGGTCTGCCACAGCGGACCCTTGACGCGGATGACCTCGTCGGGCCACTCTTGCTCAACAAAATCGGTGAACTTCTGCAGGTCAAACGGCTTGCGGCGCGAGTACACAAAGGTCTCGATGTCGTACTCGAGCACCTCGGGGTCGTCGTGCTCCTCGGGATGCTCCATGGCCTCGATCCAGGCGGCGGAGTTGTAGGCGCGCATAAAGTCGAAGCGGCCGGTGTCGAGCAGCTCCTCCATGGGGACCTCGCCGTTTTGAGCCTCGACAATCACGGCGTCCTTCTGCAGGCTGCGCACGATGGCCTTAAGCTCTGCGATCTGCTCGGGGGTGACGGTGTCAGTCTTATTAAGAATCAGCGTGGAGCAAAACTCGATCTGCTGGATGAGCAGGCTCTCGATGTCGTCCTCGTCGATATCCTCGGCTAGCAGGTCGCGACCGCCGTTGAACTCGTCGTACATGCGGGCGCAGTCGACCACGGCCACGATGTTGTCGAGCGCGAGCTTGGGCTCGCCGCCCACCTTGGCCTCGTCGCAGAAGCTCGAGATGGTGTAGGCGATGGGGATGGGCTCGCAAATACCCGAGGCCTCGATGATGATGTAGTCGAACTTGCCCGAATCGGCGATGCCCTGCAGCTGGTTGGCCAGATCGTCCGAAAGCGTGCAGCAGATGCAGCCGTTGGTGAGCGGGATGAGGTCGTCGGTCTCGGAAAGGCCGCCGTCGGCGATAAGGCTGGCGTCGACGTTGATCTCGCCGATATCGTTGACGATCACGGCGGCGCGGATGCCGCCGTCGTTAGCGAGGATGTGGTTGAGCAGCGTGGTCTTGCCGGCACCGAGGTATCCGGTAAGCATGATGATCTTCACGGGTCTGTTGGGCATGTGCCCTCCTTTGTTAGACATGGCTTACAGTTAAATCTTATGCCAAACGCCTGCTCTTATACCCACGCGCCGGCAAATAACACAGGCTACTCCCAGGCTCCCCACACATCGGGGCAATAACCGACGGTGGCCTTCTTGCCGTTGCGCACGATGGGCTCGGCCAGAACCTGCTGGTTCTCGAGCAGCTTATCAAAGCGCTGGCTGGGGGTGAGGTGCTGGATGAGTGCGAGCGTCTCCTCGTCCTTGGCTTTGGGGTTGAGCAGCTTGTCGATGCCGCCGACCGCCTGCATCACGCTCGTGAGCTCGCCCTTGCTCATCTCCCTTTCCTTAAGGTCGATAAACTGCACCTTAATGCGTCGCTCCTTAAAATAGCGCTGGGCCTTCTTGGTATCGAAGGACTTCTTAGTCCCGAAAATTTGAATATTCATATCTATGTTCCGCCGTTCTACCTGATGAAGTTGGTCCTAGCGCGATCGGCCTGGGGGGCTTCGATGCCGGCGGCCTTTCCCGCCTCGATGCAACGTAGGAGCCAGGCCATGTTTTTGCCGATGTTTCGCATGGTGGCAAGGCCTTCGGCGTCCTGGGCGGCCTCGCCCGGCATGGCGCCAAAGACGTTGTTCCAGTAGGTGGATGCCACCACGGGCATCTGGTTGATGGTGAAGTATTTGTTGAGCACATCGAAGGTGGTCGACGTGCCACCGCGACGGGCAACGGCGACAGCGGCGCCCGGCTTGTGCGCAAAGGCCTTGCTGCCAGCATAGAATGCACGGTCGAGGGCAGAGAGGATGCGTCCGCTGGGATGCGCGTAGTAGACGGGCGAACCAAAGACAAAGCCGTCTGCCTGCTCGGCAGCGGCAATCAGCTCGTTGACCATATCGTCGTCAAAGGTGCAGCGGCAATCGAGCTTGCCGCACTGGCCGCACCCGATGCAATCGCGAATAGGCTTGGCGCCCAGCTGAAACACCTGCGTCTCAATGCCCTCTGCGTTGAGCTGCTCGGCAATCTCGGCGAGTGCGCGGTCGGTGTTGCCGTTTGCCTTGGGGCTGCCATTGACCAAAAGAACCTTCATCACAAACTCCCTCTGCTGTCGGTGACTTCTGCGGAGGATTATCGCACGAGCGGGCAGATGGCGTGGGGCGCGATTCCAGCGACCGCCCATCATGCGCCCCGTCTCGATCGGTAGCTTCATCCGAGTGTTTCTCGGGGCCGGGAAGCCGGCCCCGAGGGCCAACGGCGGGCTCGCTCACCAGGTACGAGAGGGACACGGTCCAGAGTATGTTGGAGCTCGGGGCCTCATGCAAGCCGATTGTGAGGAGTCTGGGCAGGTCGCCTTCGATGGCGAACTCTGAGGTCTTAGAAGGCGGGCTGCTGCGGCGGCTATGGTTTATACTAAGGCGGTTGCTATCGAGTAATTCATACTTGGTTTGATTCGATTGTGAATGCGTAACTAGGATGGAAAGCAAAGGAAACTCTATGGAAACAGAGGATGCTGTTTGCTTGATGACTTCGATTGCCTTGATTGTCCTTTCAATCCAATACCGAAGAGGAAGATGGCTCTGCTCAATTGCTGGATATGATGTCACAAAAAGGGAGAGCGAGATTGATATACGCCCCTACGCAAAGCTGATTTCTTCTGTGACGTTATGGATGGGGCTGCTGTTTTTCTTGTGGGCGGTAGAGGGCTGGGTACGCGATTGGAATACCAGCGTTTTTGAAGTTTTGGTTCTACTTCTGTTCAGCTTGGCCTCTTTGTCGTTCGTGCGGCTCGTTAGGTTTGTGTTTATGAGGCGATAGCCAGCGGAAGTGGCTGGACGACAAAATGGACCAATGCAGCCAATTGTCAATAGAATTTGATAGGCTTGGCTTAACAGATTTACTCGAGGGCATATCCGTGGCGGGGGATAGGTTCTATCTTGTTGAGCACTTATTTGCATCAGGCAAAGTAAACCAAGAGTATCGAAACGGTGCCCCCGGGCCCGCTAGGGACTGCGGGGGGGCGTTCGGCTAACTGCGGGTACGGCCTATTTGCCCAATGTGTTCGCCCGAGATCGGAAATTAACCATCATGCGCCCCATAACGCTAGTCCAGCTTGGTGCCCGGTACCTGTGGCGCCTCTTTAATCAGCGCATTAAGTTCGTTCAAAATGGAAACGGGCTGTCGGTCGACGGCGTCCAGATGAAGCGTCGCCACGCGAAGGGGCGGCTGATATTCAAATGAGCCGAGGAGCACGGGCGATCCCAAGAACCGTTCGATTTCGTCTGCAACCGCGTCGGTCTCTTCGGGATCAAGCTCGTCAAAGAGCGCCACGAACATCGGTCCGGTCGAGCGGAACAGACGACCCTTGCCGCGCGAGCAATCCATGAGGCAGGCGGCGCTTTCTGCCAAAACGCGGTCGCCTGCATCAAAGCCAAAGCGGGCATTGACCTGTGCGATTTCGTCGATTTTAATGGCGATCAAGCCCGCGTTTCGTGCCACGCGACGCATCTCGCCAATGGCGTTGACCAGGGCGTGGATATCGCCCAGACCGGTCACGGAATCGGTCGTATCTGCCAAGCTTCGGTTGGTGACAATGCCCACATACATGTTGGGCTCGGTATCGGTGCCGTCCAGGCGGTAACCCGTGCAGTCGCAAAGCGCGTATTTTCCGGCGGTATTCATGACGCGATACTGCATGCAGTGGAAGTGCCACGTGCCGTTTACCACCATATCGAGCTCGGCACGTACGTTGTCGCGGTCCTCGGGGTGAACACGGGCAAGCCATATATCGAGCGAGTTGTAGGGATGCTGGGAGGGTAGGTCAAAATCGCGCACGGCATTAACCGACCATTGCGATTCGCCGGTGTCGAGGTTAATGATGAACGGATAGCGTGTCTCGGAGCTCATGGAGATCGCTTGAAACACTCGGTCGTTGCAGGGGGGTTGTTCGGTGATCGGGCGTTGCAGCGCATCGCCTTCTTCCGGTTGTTGCACACGGTACATGAGCTTGTAGCGATACATTTTGCGGTCGGCGTCCTTTGTCATCTGGCGACGCGTATCGCCTGCAAGCGGGTCGACGCGCGAGCAGCCAAAGCTAAAGCTGGCGATCATGGGCGCCTTGCCGTCCGATGTTGCCTCGATAAGATTGGCACGCGTCCACTCCAGGCGCTGCTCGAGCTCGGCTTCGTTTGTCGTGGGGGATATAAGTACAAATTCGTCTCCACCGATACGGAACAGCAACTCATCGTGCTCCATTGTCTCGGTGAGTGCGCGGCAGATGCTCAGAATGTAGCGATTGCCATCGGCGTGGCCAAACTTATCGTTGCAATGCTTGAGGCGATCGATGTCAATATAGGCACAGGTGAAGGGGGTGCCTTTGCGCCAGAGCTGATCGACATGGCGGTCGAGTCCGCCACGGTTGCCAAGATTGGTGAGCGAGTCGATATAGGCGCCGTGCTCAAGCAACTCACGTTCTTGTTGCAGGATGGCGAGCGTTTTCTGCAGTTGCTCACCGATGGCACGCAGCTCCGGGGGCAGCGCGGCAACATCGAGCTCGGTGGTTGAGGCCCCGTTCGCAAGTCGCTGAAGATGAGCGATGATTGATTGCTCGCCCAGGCGATACGACTCGTTCATGATGGATTGCCTCCTTGGATGGAACAATGGTTTGTATCTTACTTCCAATTCGGTTTAGATTGGAGTATTAGTTAGCTCATGGGAACAAATGCTCCCCTCGACGGTGGCGTTTTGCGTGCGAGCGTATTAGTTGTCGTTGCCACCATCGAGCAATGCCTCAAAATCCTCCGCCTGCATGGGGCGGTAGTAGAGGAATCCCTGAGCGTAGCGGGCGCCCATGTGGCGCAGCATGTTTGCCTGCTTGTCCGTCTCGACGCCTTCGATCACAACGGGCAGATGGAGTGACTGCGCCATCTCGAGCATTGATGAGATGATTTGCACGCTGCGGCCCTCATCGCCGTTATCGGGCACAAACGTGCGATCGAGCTTGATGACGTCGACGTTGACGTTCTTGAGCATCGCGAGCGTGGACTGGCCGGTGCCAAAATCGTCCATATAGGTCGAGAAGCCGCGGGTGTGCAGGTCGGCCGTTAGTTTATCCACGGCCTCGGACTCTCCCGTATAAGCTGTCTCGGTGATCTCGATGCGCATGAGCTCGGGCGGCAGGTTGTATTGGGCGGCGAGCGCTCCCATATGCTCGGCAACGTTGCAGGCGAGGATATCCACGCGCGACACATTAAGCGAGATCGGAACCACGCGAAGCCCCCGATTGATGCGCTCGCGCAGCCACAAGGCAACGCCCTGCCAAACGTATTTGTCGAGCGTCACCACAAAACCGCTTTCTTCGAGAGCGGGGATAAAGGTGGCGGGCGAAATGAGGGAGCCATCCTTGTCGATCCAGCGCGTGAGCGCTTCGGCGCCAATGATCTCGCCGGTTTCCATGTCGACCTGGGGCTGCAGGTAGTAGGTAATACGGCCGTTGGAGAGCGCGTACTGGAATTCGGTCAGCGTGCGGTGGAACGCGATTTCGCGCTCGTACTCCTCGGGGCGGAAAATGGCAATGCGCTCCTTAAAGTCGTTTTTTGCGCGCCGATTGGTAAACATGGCCTTGGCCTGCGCATCGATGGTGATTTTCTCGTTGGAGTCGATGGGGTAGACGCCCATGGACGGCCAGAATCCCACGCCGTCATCATACTTGGCCACGGCCTGGCGAACGCGGCTATAGATCTGATGGACGGTGTCGTGTTCAAAGGGGATGAGTATGCAAAAGTCGTCTTGGCCCCAGTACCCTGCGACGCCCATGTTGGCATTCTCGATGTCCTTGAGGACCGTGCCCACATCGGCGAGCATGCGGTCGCCCTCGGCCTGTCCGTGCCATTCGTTGAACAGTCGCATGTGTCCCATATCGACGGTGGCGATACACCAGGCGCCGTTGCGCCTTGTCTCGAGAAATTCGTTGGCGCGGCGCATAAACTCGCTGGGTCGATAGAGACCCGTGAGCGAATCGATGCGTTCGGCGATGGCGTTTTTGCGCTCCACCTCGGGTATGGGGAGGCTGTCGTTGGGAACAAGCCCGCCGGCCGTGCGAATGCGACGGTCGAGTTCGCCTAAAACGGCGGCCGTTTGATTGGTCAGGTGCTCGTAAAAGGCCGGAACGACAAGACAGACGGGGGTAATGGTGTCGTCCGCGATTCGAACGGGAGCGAAAACGGCCTCTTTGAGATGTTGGATCAGTTGCTCGAATGCTTCGTGATCCAAATTGTTGCTAAGCACGACGAACTGGGCGTTGCGTGAGCGGAAGACGCGACTCCTGCCGCGAGTAATCGACAGCATGCGGCCTGCGTATTCGGCGAGCATGTTGTCGACGGCCTCGGCCCCGTAGAGCTCGTTGAGCTTTGCCGTGCCGCGAACGCGCACTGCTATAAGCCCCGTCTTGCAATGGTCGCGACGGCAGGCATCGATAGCGTTGATCAGCGTGCGCTGCATTCCGAGGCCCGTGGCGGCGTCGACGGTCTCGGCAAGCGAGTGGTTGACGAGCTCGCCGACATAGAGCGAGGGGACATTTCCGTCGCCGTCGATACGAAACCCGCGAGCACGGCCGAGGATGTAGTCGCCGGCGGCATTGCGCACGCGGTACTGCATGACGTGGCGATGTTTGGAGCCGTCATAGATTTGGTCGATGTCGTTGGTATAGGCCTCAAGGTCATCGGGATGGACACGCGTTTTCCAGTAATCGTGGCAGTTGTCTATATGCTCCGAAGGAAGACCAAGATCGCGCAAGGCGCCTTGTGACCAAAGGGTTCGATGTTTGTCCAAGTTCTCGATAAAGAAATATCGGCCTTCGTTGAGCATCGAAAGGGCGTCGAAAATGCGATCGCTTATTTCGAAGTCGTCGGTGTGGGCTTGTGCGATATTGCGTCGATCAAGGTGCACGGCATGACGTAGCTTGTAGTCGTACATGCGATGGTCGGCATCGTTCGTCAAGCGATTGGGGGCTTCGCCCAGGGCGGGGTCGGCGTGTGCCACTCCGTAGCTAAACGAGTGAGGCATCTTGGAAGCGTTGTTTTCGAGCAGTACCGTTCGGCAGTGTTCCAGACGTTCGGCAAGGTCGTCCTCGGTCGCAATCGCAGATAGGATGGCGAACTCGTCGCCCCCCAGACGAAATGCCGCCTCGTCCACCTTCATATACAGTTTGAGATAGAGGCTCACCTGCAAGATATAGCGGTTGCCCTCGTCATGTCCAAAGATGTCGTTGCAGTGCTTGAGATTGTCGATATCGATGTACGCCATGGTAACGGGGGTGTCCTGCTCCCAGAGCTCCTCGAGGGAACGGGCAAAGCCGCCGCGGTTGCCAAGCCCGGTAAGCTGGTCGGTAAAGGCGGTCCTGACCAGATCCTCCTGACGCTTGAGAAGGTCGCGGACGGTCTTTTCGAGCGTTTCAGTGTAATTGCTGGGGGTATCCATGCTGTAGGCGGCTTTCTGGGGTCGGGGCGGATTGCGTCGGGCGAGCTCGTTGTGCACACGCGTTGTTGCTCAACGCCTCGCGTGTTTCCAAGCCCCCGCCTTGCTGCGTCGTTGGGTTTATTTGTCGGCTGACGTTCGTTGCTGATAACTACTGAGTAGTATAAACAAGTGTATGGAATTATGCAGGGGTGCCCATGTTGCGGGCGGCCATTATTCGCCATTATTCGCCAAACGGTAACGCGACGATGTTCGATGAAAATGCGACTGAGGCGATATATGTTGACGGGTATACTTGTTTCGTTTTAAAACGCAGGAACGGAGATGGTCGCATGGCACAGCCAGATACGACGCCCACGGTGGGGCTTGCGCTCGAGGGAGGCGGCTACCGCGGTATGTATACGGCGGGCGTGCTCGACGTATGGATGGAGCACGGCTTAACCTGCGACCATATGGTGGGTGTCTCGGCGGGCGCGGCGTTTGGCTACAACTTTAAATCGCGCCAGATCGGCCGCGCCATTCGCTACAACAAGGCCTATTGCGCCGACAAGCGCTATGCGAGCGTGACGAGCTGGTTGCGAACCGGCGATATGTTCAATGCCGAGTTTGCCTATCATGAGGTACCCATCGAGCGCGATCCCATCGATCTGGAGGCATATCGCGCCTGCCCCATGCGGTTTACGTGCGTATGTACCGATCTTAAGACGGGGCAGGCCGTCTACCATGACCTGCCTTACGGTGATGAGCATGATATCGAGTGGATCCGGGCGTCGTCGGCGATTCCCGTGGCAACACGACCCGTTGCCATTGAGGGGCACAAGTACCTGGATGGCGGCGTTGCCGATTCCATTCCCAGCGCATGGCTGTTTGCGCAGGGCTATGACCGCAACGTGGTGGTGCTGACGCAGCCGGCGGGCTTTGTAAAGCAGCCCAATAGCGTGATGCCTATGCTGCGTCGCGTGTATCGTCACTATCCGGAGTTTGTTGCGGCGCTTGAGCACCGGCACGAGGTATATAACGCCACGCTCGACGACCTGGCGCGTCGCGAGGCCGCTGGCGAGATCTTTGTGGTGCGGCCGAGCGAATCGGTGAAGGTGCCGTCGCTGTGCCGCGAGCCCGAGGAACTCGAACGCATCTATCAGATCGGCCGTCGCGATGCGGAGGCGACGTTGCCCGCGCTGGAAGCGTATCTGGCGGGGTAAGGGCTGCTACGGAAAGCGCATCCCGGAATATGCGCTCAGACTGGGATGCGGTTTCCGCGAGGGGGCGGTCGCGGAAACCGCATCCCAAAATTTGCGCTTGGAATGGGATGCGTTTTCCGCTGGCCCTCTATATGGAAAGCGCATCCCAGAATGGACGTCCAAACTGGGATGCGCTTTCCGCTCTTGAAGATATGAGGCTGCGGAGCAACTGCTCGGCATAGGTCTATGCTTGCTGCCAGGTATCGACGAGCTCCTCGGCTGCGGCGTAGGGGTCGTCGGCGCTGCAGACGGCGCTCACCACAAAGAAGCCGTCGACGCCGGTGGACTTGAGTTGCGGCAGATCGGCCGTCTTGACGCCGCCGCCCACCACAATGGGGACGGGGCTTGCCGCATGGAGGGCGGCCAGGTCCTCAAAGCTCTTGGTGATGATGGAGCCGTCGGCCGCACGTCCGCAGTCGCGCTTGGTTTCGGTCTCGTGGAGCGGGCCTACGCCCAGGTAATCGACCAGGCTCATGTCGGCGGTCTTGACGTACTCGAGCATCTCCTCGCAGCGGGCGGAAAGGCCCACGATGGCATCGGGACCCAGCAGCTTGCGGCAGACCTCGACGGGGATGTCGCTCTGGCCAACATGCACGCCGTCGACGGCAATACCCTGCTCGCGTGCGGCAAGTACGCAGTCAAGGCGGTCGTCGATCAGCAGCGCGACCTGCCCGGTTTTGCCGGCCTGAGCGATGGCCTGCGCGGCATCGCCCGTCAGTGCGATGATCTCGCGGGCGCTTGCCACCTTGGAACGCACCTGAATGCAGGTAAAGCCGGCGTCGAGCGCCTGGGCCACCACATCGCCCACGGGGCGTCCGAGGGTGTTTTCGGGGCCGAGTACCAGATAGGCCGAGATATCAAGGTTGTCGCGGATGCTCATCGTGCTTCCTCCTGCTTTTTGATCTGCGCTTCCATGCGCTCGAGTTTGCCGGTCATGGTGTCGGTAAATCCGGGTCGAATATCGGCTTTGAGCACGACTTCGGTGCGGATGCCCTTGCTCGCCAACACAAAGGTCGCGTCGCGCACGACCTGCATGACCTCGTCCCAGTCGCCCTCGATCTCGGTGAACATCGAGGTGGTGCGGTTGGGAAGGCCGCTCTCGCGAATGACGCGCACGACCTCGGCGATCTCGGCGGATAGCTCGTCACCGGTGCCGCACGGGGCGATGGCCACGGCGACCAGGGTGTTCATGCCGGCATTGGTTGCGGGCTCGGACATGGCTTATGCCTCCTCGAGCTCGAGTTGGTTGTCGGCAATGTCCTGGGCGGTTGCGCGGTAGAGCTCGTCGATAAAGGCGACCTTATAGCTTGCCGGGGCTTCGGCAACGGCGGCGGCACGCGTACCGGCAACGTTGTAGACGGCGGTGCCGCAGATGGCCGCCGTAAACGGGTCGGTGGCGCAGGCGTACACGGCCAACACGCCGCCCTGCGAGCAACCGCAGCCGGTGATCTTGGACATGAGCGGGCTGCCGCCGTGGGACTTGGCCACGGTCGTGCCGTCGGTAATCAGGTCGACTTCGCCCGAGACCACTACGGCGCCGCCGGTGTAGCGGGCGAGCGCCACGGCGGCATCGCGGGCGGCGTCTACCGTGTCGGTGGTATCGACGCCGCGCACGCGGCTCAGATCGGCCGCTTCGCCCTCAAGGCCCCACAGGCCGGCGAGCGCGATGATCTCGGAGGCGTTGCCGCGCACGATGGCGGGTTTGTACTGCTTGAGTTCGTTTACCAGCTGGGTGCGCAGGCTGCCGATGCCCAGTCCAACCGGATCGAGCACCCAGGGCTTGCCGGCGTCGTGGGCCGCCTTGGCCGCGCGGGGAATCGTCTGCTCGTAGATGGGGAAGAGTGTGCCCATGTTCAGATAGATGGCGCCGCCGCCGGCAACGAGCGCCTCGCCCTCGTCGGGCAGATAGACCATGGCGGCCGAACCACCCACGGCGAGCTGCGCGTTGGCGACAAAGTCAATCGTCACCGTGTTGGTGATGGAGCCCGCCATCGGATTGGTGGCGCGAATCTCCTCCACGGCCTTGACCACGTTTTGCTTGAGCTGTTTCGAATCGATCACTGCACATGCCTCCTTGGCATAGAAAAGGGGCGCTGTGCATAGACAGCGCCCCTAAAAAGGCGGCATGCTCCCTACGCCAGCATTAACTGACAGGTTCAAAGGATTGGGCCCCATGCCCTCTCAGCCTTGTGGTTTGCACCGCCGGCACTCCCGCATCGAATCTGTTGTTCCCTATACTAGCGCACCTGCCAAAAAGGGACAGGTTTATTTTGGCAGGTAACAACTGGGGCTTTGCGTTTTCCCAGATAAAACCTGCCAATATAAACCTGTCTCTTTTTGGCAGGTCGGTACAATAGACGGGATTAAGAATGACCGAGGGGGCCTTATGATTAAACTTGTGCTGACCGATATGGACGATACGCTGATTCCAGCCGGGCATGACGGCGCCAGCGACTACGCCATCGAGGGCATTCATGCCATGCAGGCGGCGGGTCTGCACTTTGGCCCGGTTTCGGGTCGCCAGCCCTCCGCGATGGGCTGGATGTTCCGCAATCGCGCCGAGTGCTTCTCGACCGGCGCGTTCTGCAACGGCCAGGTCATGTTTGTGGACGGCGAGGTGGTAGCCTCGCATGCGACCGACAACGCCGCCCTTATGCGCTTGGCTGACTACTTGGAGCAAGAGACCGACGATACGTATCTGAAGGTCTACGGCCTGGGTGATGACTTTTGGGGCAACGATGCCTATTGTGTGACGAGCGACCCCGAGCGCGTGCGCCGCGCCATGGAGTCGGGCGGCAACGCATGGCTCAAGGGCGAAGAGGCCCCGTGCCGTCCTGTCGTCGATGACGCGTCGGTGTTCAAGGCGAATATCTGGAGTGCTCGTTCGCGTGAGGAGCTCGCGGAGCTACGCGAGCGCGTTGCCGCTGAGGTGCCGGAACTCTCGCTTGTGTTTCCCAACAATCGTGTGCGCCTGTTCGACATTCTTCCAGCAGGTTGGGACAAGGGTTGCGCTGCGCTGGAGCTGGCGCGCGCTTTGGACCTGACGTCCGACGAGGTGGCCGTATTTGGCGATTCCGATAACGACCTGCCCATGATCGGTGCCGTCCCCAACTCCGTTGCAGTCGCCAATGCCAACGAGGCCGTCACGGCTGCCGCACGCTGGCATATCGGCGCTGCGGCAGACGATGCGGTTGCCGGGGCTCTGCATCAGATTGCCGCCTGCGCCGCGACGGGGGAGATGCCGTCGTTTATGCGTCAGGCAGATGCGGCGGGTTCGGGTATCGCGGACGTCTAGGGAGGCCATCATGAAGCTTCAACAGCTCAGGTATGTCGTCAAAGTTGCCGAATGCGGCAGCATCACCGAGGCCTCGCGCCGGCTCTTTGTGTCGCAGCCTTCGATTACCGCGTCGATCCGCGATCTCGAAAACGAGATGGGTGTGCACATCTTTGAGCGCACCAACAAGGGTGTCATTGTGTCCGAGGAGGGCGAGACCTTCTTGGGCTACGCGCGCCAGGTGCTCGACCAGGCGGATCTGCTCGAAGGCAAGTACAAGGGCGAGTCCGAGCAGGTGCCGCACTTTAGTGTGAGCTGCCAGCATTATTCCTTTGCCGTTAACGCGTTTGTCGATGTGATCCGTGAGTTCGATGCCGCGCGCTACGACTTTACCCTGCGCGAGGAGCAGACTCACGAGATTATCGAGGACGTCGCGCATATGAAAAGCGAATTGGGCATCCTGTATCTGTCCGAGCACAACCGCGAGGTCATCGAGCGCATGCTGGCGGCCAACGAGCTCGTGTTCGAAGGGCTCTTCTGCGCCACGCCGCATATCTTCGTCTGTGCCGACCATCCGCTGGCGGACCGCTCCAGCGTGACGCTCGAGGATCTGGAAGACTACCCGTTCCTGTCCTACGAGCAGGGCAGCTACAACTCGTTTTACTATTCCGAGGAGCTGACCTCGACGTTTGAGCGTCGCAAGAATATCCGCGTGCGCGACCGTGCGACGTTGTTCAATTTGGCCATGGGCCTCAACGGCTACACGGTATGCTCGGGCGTGATCAGCCACGAGCTCAACGGCCCCGGCATTATCTCGATTCCGCTCGACGTGGACGAGTACATGGAGATTGGCATCATCACGCGCAAGAACACGACGCTTACGCGCTACGGTCGGGCCTATATCGACGTGATTCGTCAGCATATCTAGACTGCTGCGTCCTGTACAGGTCAAATCTCTTCATGGCAGTCCCAACTGATATAGGAAGCATCTATATCAAACTGTTATAAACGTATATTTTACGATGGCTATATGAGCGCTCATACTCTGTCCCAGTAAAGCAACCAATGCAAAGGGAGATATCTATGAGCACTTCAATTCAACCGAACGCGCCGTTTCGCGCTGATATCGTCGGCAGCTTTCTTCGTCCGCAGGCCGTAAAGGATGCCCGCGCTGCCTATGCGGCAGGCACGCTTGATGCCGAGGGGCTTAAGGCCGTCGAGGATGAGGCTATTCGCGACCTGGTGGACAAGCAAAAGGCCGCCGGTCTGCAGGTGATTACCGATGGCGAGTTTCGTCGCAGTTACTGGCACCTCGACTTTATGTGGGGGCTCAACGGCATTGAACGCCGCACCTCGCGTACGGGCTATATGTTCCACGACGAGGAGACCACGGCTGACACCGCCGTGGTGACCGGCCCCATCAGCGGCGAGAACCACCCCTTCGTCGAGCACTTTAAGTTTGTCAAGGCACTCGAGGGGGAGGGCCACGTTGCACGCCAGACCATTCCGGCGCCGATCCAGACGTTCTCGGAGGTTACGCTCGACCGCTGCGATGGCCAGCAGGAGAGCCTGCGCGCTGTCTATAAGACCGATGAGGAACTTGCCGACGCCATCGCGGCGGCCTACCGCACCGTGATTGCCGACCTGTATGCCGCAGGCTGCCGCAACGTTCAATTTGATGACTGCACCTGGGGCATCTATTGCGATACCGACTTTGTGGCAAAGACTGGTATGAGCCCGGTCGACCTGCAAAAGGTGTCCGAGCTGGGCGTGGCGCTCAACAACGCCGCCATCGAGGGCAAGCCCGACGACCTGGTCATCAACACGCATGTGTGCCGTGGTAATTACCACTCCACCTATGCCTTCGAGGGCGGCTATGACCCCATCGCGCCGTACCTGTTCGCACACGAGAACGTCGATGCGTTTTACCTTGAGTTCGATACTCCGCGTGCCGGTGGCTTTGAGCCGCTCAAGTACGTTGCCCCCGGCAAGAAGGTCGTGTTGGGCCTAGTGACCACCAAGGCCGCTGAGCTTGAGGACGAGGATGCCATCGTCGAGCGTATTCACGAGGCTGCAAAGTATGTTCCGCTCGAGAACCTGTATCTGTCGCCCCAGTGCGGTTTTGCTAGTTGCGAGATTGGCAACAAGTTGACCGAGGACGAGCAATGGGCAAAGATCGCGCTGGTCAAACGCATTGCCGAGCGCGTTTGGAAGTAGCAGTAACGTTCGCAGGTGACGGCGCGTGCGAGACATGGTGCATCGCGTACAATGGTTCGGATCGTATCGTTCGGGCAGGTTATCCGATATGCCCGATCGCCCTTCCATTCGAAAGGACATCCATGTCCCAGTCTTCGACGCCCGCCGTCACCGATGCCATCTACGACGCATCGTCGCTCGGCCGTCCGCGCATGTTTTTGCTCGGCCTGCAGCATCTGTTTGCCATGTTTGGCGCCACGGTGCTGGTGCCCGTGCTCACCGGCCTCTCGGTGTCGCCAACGCTTTTGTTTGCCGGCTTGGGCACGCTGCTGTTCCACTTCCTGTCGCGTGGTAAGGTGCCGGCATTTTTGGGCTCATCGTTTGCCTTTATTGCCGGTTATGCCGCGATTGCGCCCAACGGCGAGGCCGAGCTTTTGCCCTACGCCTGCCTAGGTGTAGCCTGTGCCGGCCTGCTCTATCCGGTGCTGGCGGCCCTGTTTCGCGCGTTTGGTGCCAAGCGCGTTATGCGCTTCTTTCCGCCGGTGGTGACTGGCCCCATCGTCATTTCCATCGGCCTGATCTTGGCAAGCTCTGCCATCGCCAACTGCCAGACCAATTGGCTTGTTGCCGTTGTCGCTGTGGCGGTGATCGTCATCTGCAACATCTGGGGCCGTGGCATGGTCAAGATCGTGCCGATTCTGCTGGGCGTTGTGGTGAGCTATGCCGTTGCGACTGCGCTCGGCGAGGTTGATTTCTCGGGCGTCGCAGCCGCTCCCTGGGTTGGCTTGCCCGTCGTGTGGGATAACACCGTGTTTGCGCTCTTTGGCCCGCAGTTCGATAGCGGTCTTGCCACGACGGCCATCATCACCATTATGCCGCTGGCCTTTGCGACCATGATCGAGCATATCGGTGATATCTCGGCTATCGGCTCCACTTGCGAGCGTAACTACATCGCCGATCCTGGCCTGCATCGCACGCTGCTTGGCGACGGCCTGGCGACCATTCTCGCATCGCTCTTTGGCGCTCCAGCTAACACCACCTATGGCGAGAACACCGGTGTGCTTGCCCTAACGCGTGTGTTTGACCCGCGCGTGATTCGCATTGCCGCATGTTGTGCCATTGTGCTCTCGTTCTGCCCCAAGTTCGCGGCTGTCATTGCGGCCATGCCGGCGTGTGTGATCGGCGGCGTGTCTCTCGTGCTCTATGGCATGATCAGCGCCGTGGGCGTCCGCAACCTCATCGAGAACCAGGTCGATTTCCAGAACAACCGCAACGTGCTGGTGGCCGCCCTGGTGCTGGTGCTTTCGCTCGGCATTGCGTACAGCACTGCCGGAGCTATCGTGTTGGAGCTGGGCGGCGTGACCATTTCGCTCTCGGGCCTTGCCGTGGGTTCGCTGGTGGGCATTGTGCTCAATGCCATCCTACCGGGCAACGACTTTGAGTTTGATGTCTCCGAGCTTGAGGAGGCTGCTGAGTAGCAGCTGTGTTCAGCTAAAACAAGATATGGTGCCCATGCGTATATGCGCGTGGGCACCATATTTAATGCGTCAGTATCCAGTGGATGCCGCGGGCCATGCGCAAGTCGGTCTGGGAAAAGTGATTGCCGGGGTTGAGCTCCAGCGTCGTGGGAATACCACGTTCGCCGAGCAGCTTTTCCATTGCGCGCGTATCGTCGAGTACGTGCCGCATCATGCGGTTGGGAGTCTTGGCCTCCTTTTTACCGAGCGACAGATAGACAGCCTGCGGGCTGCTGGCAAATGGCGCCGTGCTGGCGCGATCGACAAAGTCGGGAAACCATAGCGACCCCGATGCGCTCGCGGCGCGGTCAAAGGCGTCGGTTTGCCAGAGGGACCAGAGTGCGAAGAGGCCCGCGAGCGAGTAACCGGCAATGCCGCGCCAGGTGGGCGGCTGAGGAAGCGACGACTCGACCTGGGGGATTATCTGATTCAGCAGCTCATCAAGAAAATCGGCAGCTTGGCCGCCGAAAGGTTCGGCATCGCGTACGGTCCCGTCGCATGCCCAGGGGCTCAGCTCGCGATTCCAATCGAGCCCGCCAATGGTGACAAGGGCGAATGGCGGACAGTTGAGCTCTCGGCAACACTTATAAACCTCGCTGCCGTCGCCCACGACCACAGGAAGGTAGATGACAGGCGCGCTTTCCGTATGATTCGAATAAACGGTTATCTGCTTTTGATGCGCTTCCATGACGGGCTTCTCTCGGCGTTGTGATATCGACGGCCCCCATTGTCGCACGCCGGCTCATGCAGGTTGGGCTAGACCAAAGACAATCTCGTGCATACCCTGCGGACGCATATGGAAAACGCCACCGCCGGAGGGGAGCTCGGCGGTGGCGTTGTTAAACGGTGCTGGGACTCGGAGCCTTCGCGGGAGCTGCCATGTGCGCAGAGGCGTCTAAGAGCGCTTGCGGCTCGCCATGGTGCCTGCGGCGATAGCGGCTGTTCCCGCAAGGACGGTTGCCACGATGGCCGCACCCGAGGTGTCGCCGGTTGCCGCGAGCACGCCGGTAGTCTTGGCTTTCGTGATTGAAGCCGCAACGGCCTTGGTCGGCTTTGAGCCCTCAGGCTTGGGGTTCTGCTTGGACTCCGCGGGCTTGCTTTCTGCGGGCTTGGTCTCGTCGGGCTTGGGGTCTTCCGGCTTGGCTACCTCGGGAGGTGCGATGACCATGCTCTTGGCGACAGCTTCGTTATAGGGGGAGTCGATCACAGCGTCGCCCGTGCCGATGGCTTGGCCTGCCTCGTAGATGCCGTCACGGAGCTTGCGATAGTCAATGACCTTGCCGCCTTCGGGCGTCTGGATGGCGGCGTTCTCAATCTTGATGGTGCCGATTGCCTTGCCGTCAGCGCTCATGGCACGGGCAAAGATTGCCGCTGTATCTCCTTCGGCCGTTACCTTGCTGCGGATGATCGAGATGACTGCGGGTGTGACGCCCTCGCTGGTCTGGGCGATGATGCCGATGTTCTCGCCTTGGGGCTCGGGGCTCGTCTCGCCATCTTGGTTTTCGCTGTAGGGGATGGGGCCGTCGCCGTTCTCGACATAGCGGGCTATGGCCTTGACAACGGAGTCGCTGATGTAGATGTGGCCACCCTCCTCGTTGGGTCGATCGCTTCTGGTGGAGAATGCAGCCGAAACCTCGCCTTCCGCAAACGCGTCCACGGTGGAGCCGTTCTTGACGACGATATCGTCTGGGTAGGTGAAGAGGGCAATGGCGCTACCGTATCTGCCTTTACTTGCGCGGACTGTCACGTTTGCATGATCGAGGGTGATGCCCTTGTGGGCATAGACGCCATATTCAACACCGTTTACGTTGAGGGAGGCGTTTGTGGCTGCGAGGCTGCCCTTGGCCTCGACGGCAGCGTCTTTCTCGGAGCTTGCCTTGACCTGGCTGCCGTCCGAGATGTTGATATTGCCGCCGCTCCAAAGGGCCTCACCATCAGCTGAGCTTGCCTCGACCGTCCCGCCACCCTTGATGGTGAGGTTCTTGTCGGTTCCAATACCCTTGTCCTCGGTAGTCCTGGCGGTGACGGCTCCGCTGTCGTCAATCGTGATATTACCGTTTGCCCTGATGCCATCCGATGCACCCGTGGCGTTGACGTTGCCCGAACCTTTGATAGCGAGATCACCCCCGGCATTTATGGCGTCAAACCCAGTGCTCGTGGCGTTGACGGATCCGGCTCCGTCGATGTTGATATTACCCGTGGAGAGGATAGCGTCCTCAGTAGATGTCACGCTGAGCGTGCTGCCCGCGTCGCCTTGGATATTGAGCTCGGCGTTCTCGTTAGTGCCATGAGAAACGTTGATGCCTTCGATCCATTCGGCAGTGACGATGTTGGTCCCCGAGTAATTCACGTTGAGCTTGCCTGCGGCCTGGATCTCGCCGCCGTTATAGTTGTTGAGCTTCAAGTCGTCGGCGCCGTCCCACGACCAGGTACCGGCCTCGTCGCTCGCCGCGGTGTTGTACTTGTTGCCGCCGACCTTGACCCATTCCGCTGCGAGCGAGACGCTCGGCATGAGCAGCGAGCTCACCGTGAGCGCGCACACGGCGCCCGTGACGATGCGGCGCGTCACGCGGCGCCAGCTGCCGTGCGCGAGTCCTATGCGACGGCGAACGTCGGGTTCGGCAACATGGGTTCCGGCGGTAGTGTCATTGCGCTTGGGGGTCGTGAACAAGGCTGCCATGGTTGCTCCCGTTCTCATAGGGCCTATACGGCTAGATTCAGCGTATCTGCTGGATGTTGCCGGCGGTAGTGCCGTTTGGAGGGCAAAATGTCCAAAATCCGGAAGAGGAATAAGCTGCGCACCTACGCGTTGTCGGGCATTAATCACAAAGCGCGGAGCCGCTTGTTGCGACTCCGCTCGCGTGTGCGCCATACGAGTGCAAACAGGAAACGCCACCGCCGGAGGGGAGCTTGGCGGTGGCGTTGCTAAACGGCGTGCGGACTAGGCGTATTCGGGGGTGCCGCCCCGTGCGTTAAAGATCGAGGCGTCTATGCACGCTTGCGGCTCACCACGGTGCCCGCGGCGATGGCGGCTGTTCCCGCAAGGGCGGCTGCCACGATGGCTGCGCTCGAGGCGTCGCCGGTTGCCGCGAGTTTGCCGGCGGTCTTGGCTCCCGTGGCTGCAACTGCAACGGTCTTGGTCGTCTTCGTGCCCTCGGACTTGGAACCCTCGGGCTTGGTCTCGCCTGGCTTCTCCTCGGGTTTGATCTCCTCGGGAGGCGCGATGACCGTGCTCTTGGCGACAGCGGCGTCATAGGGAGAGTGGATCGTGGCGTCGCCCGTGCCGATGGTTTGACCCGCTTCGTAGATGTCGCCGTTGCTGAGCTCTTCTTTGTTGCGATAGTCAATGACCTTGCCGCCTTCAGGCGTCAGGATGGTGGAGCCTTCGATTTCGATGGTGCCGATTGCCTTGCCGTCCGCGCTCATGGCAAGGGCGAAGATCGCCGCCGTGTCTCCTTCGGCAGTGACCTTGCTGCGGACGATCGAAATAGTCGCGGGCGTGATGCCCTCGCTGGTCTGGGCGAAGATACCGATGTTCAGACCCCTAGGCTCAGGGATGACCACGCTGCTTTGGTCGTTGCTGTAGTGGTCAGGGCTGTCGCTACCGGACTCGACATAGCGGGCTATAGCCTTGACAACGGAGTCGCTAATGTAGATGTGACCACCCGCTTCGTTGGGGTTGTAGTTTCTGGTGGAGATTGCGGTCGAGAATTGGTCTTCTGCGAACGCATCCACAGTCGAGCCGTTCTTGATGACGATGTCGTCCTCGTCGGTGAAGAGGGCGCTGGCTTCACCGCTCCCTGCACTTGCACGGACCGTCACGGTTGCGCCATCGATCGTGATGCCCTTGTAGGTATAGATGCCGTATCCAACACCATGTGCGTTAAGGGATGCGTTCGAGACCGTGAGGCTGCCTATGGCCTTAACGGCATAGTCTTCCTTAGAGTTTGCCTTGACCTGGCTACCGCCCGAGATATCGATGTTGCCACCAGACCAAATCGCCACGTCTTCGATAGAGCTGGCCTCTACCTTGCCGCCGCCCTTGATGGTGAGGGTCTCGCCAGTTTGGATACCCTCATCCCTGGTGGCCTTGGCGGTGACGTTTCCGCTGTTGTCGATCGTGATATTGCCACTCGCCCTGATGGCATCCGATTTGCCTGTGGCGTTGACGGTGCCCGAACCCTTGATGGTGATGTCTCCCTCGGCGTCAATGGCGTCAGACTTGGTGCTCGTGGCGTTGACGGTGCCGGCTCCGTCGATGTTGATGTCTCCGTCGGAGGTGATGGTGTCCCTAGACGACGTCACGCTGAGCGTGTCGGATGCACCGCCCTGGATGTTAAGCTCGGCGCTCTCAGCATTGCCATCCTCAACCGAGATGCCGTGGCCGTCGCCGTTGGTGACGGTGTTGTTTCCCGAGTAATTGACGTTGAGCTTGCCTGCGGCCTCGATTGCACCGCCGTTATAGTTGTTGAGCTTCATGTCGTCGGCACCGTCCCATGACCAGGTGCCGGCGGCGTCGCCCGCCTCAGTGCCGTAATTGTACTGGGTGCCGCCGACGTTGACCCACTCCGCCGCGAGCGAGATGCTCGGCATGAGCAGAGAGCTCACCGTAAGCGCGCATACGGCGCCTACAACGATGCGGCGCGTCACGCGGCGCCAGCTGCCGTGTGCGAGCAGCGTGCGACGGCGCACGTCGGGCTCGACAAAATGGGCTCCAGAGGTTTTGTCATTGCGCTTGGGGGTCGTGAACAAGGCGGCCATGGTTACTCCCATCCTCATAGGGCCTATGCGATTACGCCCAGCATATCTACAGAATGTGGCCGGCGGTAGTGCCGTTTGGAGGGCAAAATGTCCAAAACTTGGGAAGCAATATATCGCGCGTCCGTGCGTTGCCTGGGCTTAAAAGAAAAGCGCGGAGCCGCTCGATGCGACTCCGCGCTTTGGTGTTCTGCTTTGGCAGCTTTGCCGTTACGCTACGAAGAAGTAGACGAGGAAGGCAAGAGCTGCGATCCACATGAGCGGCTTGATCTTGGAGGCCTCGCCCTTAAAGAGCGCGACGACCACATAGGCGATAAAGCCCAGGCCAATGCCGGCAGAGATGGAGTAGGTAAAGGGCACACCCGCGGCGATCATAAACGCCGGGAAGCCCTGCGAGACATCGGACCAGTCGATTTCGGTGGCCTCGCTCATCATGAGGTAGCCGACATAGACCAGGGCACCGCAGGTGGCGGCGCTGGAAACGATGGAGACGACGGGGGAGAAGAACGCGGCGAGGATAAACAGCACGCCGGTCGTGACGGAGGTGAGACCCGTGCGGCCACCGTCGGCAGCGCCGGAAGTGGACTCGACGAAGGTGGTGATGGAGGAGACGCCCATAAAGCCACCGGCAGCGGCGGCCACGGAGTCAACGACCAAGATGGGGCGGATGTCCTCGACATTGCCGTCCTCGGTCAGGAACTCTCCCTGCTTGGCGACGGCCATGGCGGTGCCCATGGTGTCAAAGAAGTCGCTCATGAGCAGCGAGAAGGCAACGACGAGCAGCATCGGGTCGGTCAGAACCTTCACGATGGCAATGTTGCCATCGGCCGTGTTGGCAAACGGGGCGCCAAAGGTCGAGAAGTTGAGCGGGGCGATGAGGCCCTCGGGGGCATGGGTGACGCCCAGCGGGATACCGGCGATAACGGCGACGATGATGCCGATGAGCAGCGAGCCCGGCACGTTGCGGGAGGCCAGGGCAACCGTCACGACGATGGAGATGATGCCGACGATAAAGGCGGGGGAGGTGATGTCGCCCAGACCGACGAGTGTACCGGCGCCAGCGGTGATAATGCCGGCGTCGCACAGGCCGATCATGGCGATGAACAGACCCAGGCCCACCGAGATAGCGTGGCGCAGAACCACGGGGATGGCGTCCATAATGGCCTCGCGTAGGCCGCAAAGGACGAGCAGCAAGATGACGACACCCTCGAGGAAGATGACGCTCATGGCCACGTGCCAGTCACCGCCGCACATGGTGGTGGTGATGCCCGCAATCATGGCGTTGATGCCCAGGCCCGACGCGCATGCGAGCGGACGGTTGGCGAAGATGCCCATGCAGATGGTCATGATGCCGGCGCCCAGGCAAGTGGCGCAGGCGAGCGCTCCCGCATCGATGCCGGCGCCCGAGAGCACTGCGGGGTTGACGGCGATGATGTAAGCCATCGCCAGGAACGTTGTCAGTCCAGCGCGAAGTTCGGTCCCGATTGTGGACTTGCGCTCACTGACGTGAAAAAGTTCGTCCATGCATACCCTTTCCTTGTTCGGCCCCGAGTTTAGGCCGATTGACACGAACCCATCCACTATATCGCCTTTGTGAAGTTGGTGTTCCTCACATGTTGATGTTCGGCGGTTTGTAACGGACGGGCGGTATCTTTCGCATGAAATTGTGTAGGTACCGTATACTTAAGCGGTTACAACGACCCCTATGGAGGAACGTATGATTAAAGAGCTTTGCCACGACGAGGCTATCCTGTCCCAGCGTTGCGAGGTTGCGACCGTCGAGGACGAGTCGGTTGCTCAGGACCTGATCGATACCATCAAGTCGCTCGACGATGCCGGCTGCCTTGCCGCTAACCAGATTGGCGTTACCAAGAAGGTCTGCGTCTACCTGGACGACGCCGGCGAGCCCCACGTGCTCTACAACCCCCGTCTGGTGTTTGGCCTGGGCGCCAGCAAGATGGAGGAGAGCTGCCTGACGCACGAGGAGGTCACCAAGTCCACGCGCTATATCAAGTGCAAGGTTGCCTTTGACCAGATCGTCGACGGCAAGATGAAGGAGTGCCGCCGCGATTACGCAGGCTTTGAGGCGCAAATGATCCAGCACATGATTGATCACTGTCTTGGAAAGTTGGTCTAAGGGGACCAAAGCACCGCACCTCGTCGTTTTTAGTCCGGGTATGACATTGTTGTCATGTCCGGACTTTTTTGTTTAGCGCTCCTTTGTTTGGTGACAATGACCTTAGTAAGAACATTGAGCTAGGAGGCGCTATGTGCACGAGCATTCGATTTACCGATAATTCCGGCCACATGTATCTGGGCCGCAACCTCGACTGGAGCTTTGGATACGGCGAGCAGGTTCGCGTGGTGCCCCGCGGGTTCCACATCCCGTACTCGTTTATCGACGATGCGACGGCGGCGCATGCGGTAATCGGTATGTGTATCGATTACAAGAACTATCCCATGTTTTTCGATTGCGGCAACGATGCGGGCCTGGCTGTGGCGGGGCTCAACTTTCCCGGCTATGCCGAGTATGCCGAGGGGCCGGTTGATGGCAAGACCAATATCGCGGCCTACGAGTTTCCCCTGTGGGTGGCGGCGACGTTCTCGACGGTCGACGAGGCCGAGGCTGCACTGCGCGATACGGTGATTGTCGCCAAATCTGCCGGCGAGGGCCTGGGCGTGTCGCTGCTCCATTGGATTATCGGCGACAGCCAGCGCAGTATCGTGGTCGAGATGATGGCCGACGGCCTGCATGTATACGACGACCCGGTCGATACCCTTGCCAACCAGCCGACTTTCCCGTGGCATATGGAAAACCTGCGCACCTATATCACCGCCACCAGCGATTTTCCGCAGACGGCGACATGGCGCGCCGCCGAGCTCAAGCCCTATGGCGCTGGTGCCGGCATGCGCGGTATTCCGGGCGACTGCTATTCGCCGAGCCGTTTTGTAAAGGCGGCCTACCTCAATGCCAATTACCCGCAAAAGGGCAGCGAGGCCGAAAACGTCGTCCGCATGTTCCGCTCGCTCGAGGGCGTGGCGATGATCGAGGGAGCGTCCAAGATGGGCGACGGCAAGTTCGAGAAGACCATCTACACCGGATGCTTTAGCGCGCGTACGGGCAATTATTACTACGCGACCTACGATGACCCATCGATTCGCTACGTGAGCCTGATGGATGCCGAGGGCGCGAGCCCCGATAGGCTCGTGGTTCCCGAGCCGCGTCGTTCGTAGCCCATAGCTTTACTGCAATGCAAAATGGCCCTGCATCTCCCGTGAGGTGCAGGGCCACTGCGACCTGGGCTTTATCCCGCATGCGCCCCGAGAAAATGTCCCTTAAGCGCGCGCTGCCTGGGCGATACCAGCCTTGGTGCTTGCGCGTTTGCCGGCGAGTTCGCAAAAGACCGCGCCGCCGATGATGAGCGCGGCGCCCATCAGGCGGACCGGCGTTATGCCTTCGCTCAAAAGGATGGCGGAGAACACAACGGCCGAAAGCGGCTCGAGGTAGCCGACAACCGCGACGGTCTGCACGGGCAGCCTGGCGACGGCGCTAAAGTAAAGCAGGCAGCCGACGCCGGTGTTGACGACGCCGAGCATAGCGACGGCACGCCAATCGATGCTTGCGGCGATACCGGGGGAAAAGAACGAGGGGGCGCCTTGGGTGACGAGCGTGAGGACCAGCGCGGTCACAAAGGCGGCGCTCACCTGGAGTGCAGAGTTCTCGAGGCCTTCGATGTGTGGCGCGCCTTTGCTGGCGATGACCATCAACGCGTAGCAGAAGGCCGAGGCAATGCCACAGACGATGCCCGCAATGGGCATGTTGCCGCCGAGATCCTGCGCTGCAACGAGAAAAGCGCCGCAGGCGACGGCGATAAAGCCGGCGATTTTGCCCCCGGTCAGTTTTTCGCCAAAGATAAACGGCGAGAGGGCCATGACGATGATGGGGCCGCAGTAGTACAGCAGCGAGGATACGCCGACGCCGATCGTCTGATAGGCGCGGAACAGAAAAATCCAGCTGGCGCCCAACGCAGCTCCCGAGAGGATCAAGGCCACAGCTTCGCGAGGGCGGGATGGCGCCTGCAGTTTATGGCGTTGGGTGATGGCGAGGATGGTGACAAGCGAGAAGGCTCCCAGAAAGGTGCGCAGCAGCACGATATCGGAGCTCGGCAGCGCGATGGCCGCGGCAATGATGCCGTTGGAGCCAAACAACAACAATGCTGCTAAATACGTAATCAGTCCGTTGTTCATGCGCAGCCGCCCCTTTCATATCCCTGCATGTTCACTATGGGTGAGGTTGCCTTAGAAGAAAAGCGAATATAATGCATGGATAACATGACAAAACATCATGCAAAGGCGGAGGCGTGTCGTGGAAACGAATATTCAAAAGATGCAGGTGCTGCTCGAGACAGTGCGCGCCGGAAGCTTTACGCGCGCCGCCGAGCGCCTGAGCTATTCGCAATCGGGCGTGAGCCGCATGGTGGCCGACCTCGAGGCCGACTGGGGCTTTAAGGTGCTCGACCGCAGCCGCGAGGGCGTGACGCTTTCTGCCGACGGGCGGCAGGTCATGCCGGCTGTCGAGGCGCTCTGCGAGGAATTCATTCGCTTGCAGCGGCGTGTGGATGAGATGCGTGGGCTCATGCGTGGCAAAATCTGCATCGGTACGTTTTCGAGCGTGGCGACCCACGTACTGCCGCCGGTGATTGCGCGTTTTCGCGCCGATTATCCAGACGTCGATTACGAGTTGCTGATGGGCGACTATTCAGAGATTGAACAATGGGTGGCGCAGGGCCGCTGCGATCTGGGCTTTATCCCGCATGAGCCCCGAGAAAATGGCATGACATCGCGATCTTTGGTGCGCGACGAGTTGATGGCGGTGGTGCCGACAGACTCTCTGCTTGCTAGTGAGGGGGCCGTTTCACTTGCCGATTTGGCCAACGAGCAGTTTATTCTGCTGGAACGCGGCACCGATGACGAGATTACGCCGCTGTTCCGTCGGGCGGGGCTGACGGTGCGCTCAAAACTGTCGACCTGGGATGACTATGCGATTATGGCCATGATCGAGGACGGCTTGGGCGTGAGCATCCTTCCGGCGCTCATCTTGCGGCGCTGCCAGTTCAATGTCGCCATTCGTCCGCTCGAGGGACGTCCCCATCGGCAGATTAACGCCATATATCGAACGGCCGACGTTTCGCTTGCTGCTGCTCGATTCCTTGAATACCTCTAAACGCGTGCACGTTATTGTCCGCTTTGGGCAAATCTCGGAGTTCGGTACGTTTTCTTATGAAATTGAACTTTCGAATTAGGTACGGCGCTATACTGCTTGCTAAATTGAACCTTGGTTCAATTCGTGTCCTATAAATTGAACTTTGCCAGCAAGGAGGTTCCTGTGGCCCAAGAGACGTTTAGCGATCGCCTGCGACAGACTATGTCCGATCGCGACGTTCGCCAGTCGGACGTGATCCGCGCATCGGAGATGCTCGGCAAAAAACTCGGCAAGAGTCAGATGAGCCAATATGTGAGCGGCAAGACGATCCCGCGGCGTGATGTGGCAGAGCTGCTCGCCCGTATTTTGGAGGTCGATGTTACCTGGCTGCTCGCCGGTGACGCCGATCGAGGCGAGACGTCCTCGTCCCATAACGTTGCCAAATCCGAACCTAGTCCTTCAGCTCAAATTCCAAGGAGCACCACCATGCGTACTTTTTCTAAATCCACCAAGCTCGATAACGTCCTGTATGACGTGCGCGGTCCCGTCGTCGACGAGGCTGCCCGTATGGAGGACGAGGGCGAGCGCATCCTCAAGCTCAATATCGGTAATCCGGCGCCCTTTGGTTTCCGCACGCCCGATGAGGTCATTAAGGACATGCGCCAGCAGCTGCCCGACTGCGAAGGCTATTCCAACTCGCGCGGCCTGTTCTCCGCGCGCAAGGCGATCATGCAGTACTCGCAGATCAAGGGCCTGCCCAATGTTCAGATGGAGCACATCTACACGGGCAACGGCGTGTCCGAGCTCATCCAGCTTTCGATGAACGCGCTGCTCGATAACGGTGACGAGATTCTGATTCCCAGCCCCGATTATCCGCTGTGGACGGCGTGCGCAACCCTTGCCGGTGGACATCCCGTGCACTATCTGTGCGACGAGCAGGCCGATTGGTATCCCGACCTGGCCGATATGGAGTCCAAGATCACGAGCGCGACCAAAGCCCTCGTCATCATCAACCCCAACAACCCCACGGGTTCCGTCTATCCGCGCGAGGTGCTCGAGGGTATCGTCGAGGTTGCACGCAGGCATCAGCTGATGATCTTTGCTGATGAGATCTACGACCGCCTGTGCATGGACGGCTACGAGCACGTCTCCATTGCATCACTCGCCCCCGACCTGCCCTGCGTCACCTTTAGCGGCCTTTCCAAGTCGCATATGATCGCGGGCTATCGTATTGGCTGGATGGTGCTTTCGGGCAACCAGCGCTGCATGAGCGACTTTATTATGGGCATCAACATGCTCTCGAACATGCGCCTGTGCTCCAACGTGCCGGCTCAGTCAATCGTCCAGACGGCGCTCGGCGGACACCAGTCGGTCAACGACTACATCCGTCCTGGCGGTCGTGTGTATGAGCAGCGCAACTTTGTGTACGAGGCGCTCAGCAAGATCGATGGCATCTCGGTGGTCAAGCCCCGCGCGGCGTTCTATATCTTCCCCAAGATGGATGTCAAGAAATTCAACATCACAGATGACGAGCAGTTCGCCCTCGACCTGCTGCACGAGAAGAAGATCCTGATCACCCGCGGCGGCGGCTTTAACTGGGCCGAGCCCGACCACTTCCGCATCGTGTACCTGCCGCGTATGGAAGTGCTCAAAGAGTCGCTCGAGGACCTCGCCGACTTCTTCGATCATTACCGTCAAGCGTAGGGGATTGGATATCTTCCGCTGCGAGGGTTGAGACGTCGCAGGATAGGCATACGACAGCGAGCGAGCCGCATTTGCGCCAAGGTGACGTGAAGCGAAAGGGCGCTGACCTTTTGGTCGCGCCCTTGAAGCTGAACGTCAGATTGGCGTGAATGCGGCTCGCGCAGCGTCAAGTGGTCCGCCGTTCGGTAGAACGGCGGAACTATATAACAATTCCGCAACAGTGGTCGATTTCGTGTTGGATGATCTCGGCGGTGTAGCCCGAGAAGTTTTTGATGCGGTGGACGAAGTTCTCGTCCAAATACTCCACCTTAATGCGACGGTAGCGGGTACAGGGGCGCTCGCCGATCAACGAGAGGCATCCTTCGCTCGTCTGATAGGCATTGACCTGCTCAAGAATTTGAGGGTTGTACATCAGCAGCGTCCTGTTGCCGTCCTTTACGCAGATGATGCGCTTGCGCACGCCGATCATGTTGGCGGCGAGCCCCACGCACTCGTGCTCATGCTCAAGGAGCGTATCCAGGAGGTCCTGCCCGGTCGCGGCATCGTCGGGTCCCGCGTCTTCGGAAGGCAGACGCAAAAAGAACTCGGATTTCATGATGGGCTTAATCATGGCGGGCTCCTCATGTCTCATGCTTTCGTGGACTTTCAATAATAGCGCGGAAGGAAAGCAGCGCGTCCGCGTTACGATCTTTCGACGTTGGACCATGTTGCCAGATTCGTCGTGTTGCGGCATTTGGCGTAAGTCTAGGGCTCATTCTCGCCCTGGACGGTTCCTCCGGGGCGATGCGACGGTCGTTCCAAGAGGAAGGAAATGCATGGGGAACAAATCTCAGCAACAAGTTAGGGCAACGCCATCGGGCACTTCGGCGTTTCTCGTCGTCATGTATATCGCAGCCTTTGTTGCCGCGTTTAACGAGAACATCATTAACGTGGCGCTGCACGACATTATGGCGGCCTTTTCGGTGAGTGCCACCACGGCGCAGTGGCTTGTTTCGGGCTACATGATCGTGACGTCGATCTTTACGGCCATCATGGCCTTTCTGTCCGGACGCTTTTCGACGCGCAAGCTGCTGTTCTTTGCATGCGGCTGCATGGTCGCCGGCGAAGTCCTGTGCCTGGTCGCCCCGTCGTTTGTCGTTTTGCTGCCAAGTCGCATTTTGCAGGCTGCGGGATCGGGCATCTTGTTTCCGCTCATGATGAATGTGGTGCTATCTTGCGCTCCGCGCGAGAAGCTCGGTCTGTATCTGAGCTTGGGCGGTGCCTGCATTACGCTGGGGCCGGCGTTTGGACCTGTGATCAGTGGTCTTATGTGCACGTTGTTTGGCTGGAGGGCGGTGTTCCTAGTGCCGCTGGTGGGCGGTGTTGTGGTCGCTGCGGCGGGTGCAAAGCTCGTTCGAAATGTCGGAGAGCGCCTGGATGTTTCGCTCGATATCCTGTCGGTTATTTTGCTCGCCGCCGGCATTACGGCGTTCGTGTATTCCGTAGGCGAGTTCTCGGCCAATGTGATGGCCGGCATCGTGACGCTTTTCGCCGCGGTTGTGCTGCTCGGCCTGTTTGCGGCCCGTCAGCTCAAGCTCGTCCATCCGGTGCTCAACGTGCGTCCCATGACGAGCGTTCGTTTTTGGCCTGCCTGTCTGCTTGTGGTGGTGTCGATGATGACGACGTTCTCGATGAGCGTTTTGTTGCCGCTCTATTTTGAGGGCGCATACGGCATGACCGCGCTTGTCGCGGGCCTGCTCATTTTGCCGGCAATTGCCTGCAACGCCGTGACCTCGATTGTGGGCGGACGCGTGATGGATGCCCATGGCGCATGGCCGCTGCTACCGGTCGGCTTTGCCCTGATTGCCGTGGGGCAGACTGCCATCTCGATGACGGCGGCAAGCATGAACATCGGCGTCGTCGTGGCGCTGACCGTTGTGGTGTATGCCGGAGTCGGTTTGGTGCTGAGCCCCTCGCAAACGGCCGGCTTGGAGACGCTGCCCGCCGCTGAGCATCCTCACGGAACGGCATTGCTCAACACGTGGAACATGATTGCCGCATCGTTTGGCCCGTCGCTGTTTATCGGCCTGCTCTCGAGTTCTGCGGCGGCTGCCGGTGCTGCCGGCGTGGCGACGGACGTTGCCCAGGCGATTGGATTTGCAGCCGCCGTGCGCATGGCGGCCGTGATTGCCCTGGTTGGCTTCGCGGTGTCGGTTGTGTACGCTCGCCGCGAGTCGCACATGTCGCATTAATGTGTGCACATAGATTCTGCAGCTAGATTAGCGGACGACACCATAAACTAATGGACGTTTTGCCGAGAGGCATGAATGTTTAAAGCGCAAAGAGTGCGCGACGGGCCCCGCGAATGGGGCGATGATGCCCGAGAGGGCCAAGAAGGAGTCTCATGTCCGAGAACGAAGAGATCATGAACGAGACCGAGAACGAGACCATGGCTGCCGAGGTCGAGGCAGTCGAGACCGTGGAGACCGAAGCTGCCGAGGTTGAGGCTGCTGACGAGGTTTCCGCCGAGGAGGAGGCCGAGGTTGTCGAGGCCGCCGTTGATTACGATGACGAAGAGCTGATGGACAAGATGCAGAAGGCCGCCCGCCTGCTGCGTAGCCGTCGCTTTGCTATTTCCAAGGAGGAGGAGGCCAAGGCCGAGCGCATGGCGAACATCGAGCGCGCCATCAAGCTGCTTGACCTCAAGCCCAAGATGGAGCAGAAGGAGATGTCCGACCTGCTGGGCATGCGCCTTCGTGAGCTCGATGGCCTGATGGCCGAGGCCGAAGCTGCCGATCTGGTCGGCCGCATCGACGACGCCGAGGGCGATATGCGCAAGATCGTCGTCTTCGCTGCCGAGGATGCCGCCGAGGGCCTGGTCGAGCTTGCCAACAAGAAGGAGAAGCTCCTGCCCGAGCTTTCTTACGAGGAGGCCACCGAGCTGATGGCTGCCCTCGATAAGGTTATCGCTCCGCTCGTCGCCATGGGCCTGGACGAGGACCGCGGTCCTCGCGGTGGCCGTGACGATCGCGGTGGCCGTGGCGGCGACCGTGGTGGCCGCGGTGGCTTTGGCGATCGCGGTGGCCGCGGCGGTGACCGTGGCGGTCGCGGTGGCGATCGTGGCGGCCGTGGCGGCTTTGGTGACCGTGGCGGCGACCGTGGCGGTCGCGGCGGCTTTGGCGGCAACCGTGGTGGCTATGGCGACCGCGGTGGCAACCGTGGCGGCTTCGGCGGCAACCGTGGTAACGACCGCGGCGGTCGCGGCGGCGATCGCGGCGGCCGCAACGGTGGCGGCTTCCGCGGCAACCGCTTCTAATTAGTTACGCGGTTCTACGAACCGCGTAACCAGTTGACGCTGCAAACGCCCCTAAGCGGCAATCTGACGTTCAATTTCAAGGGCGCGACCATAAGGTCAGCGCCCTTTCATTTCACGTCACCTTGCTCGCTTAGGGGCGTTTTCGCTGACTTATGCTCAACCTGCGGCGTTGTCTTGCTCCGGGGGTGGCAGTTGGGGACGTTCCTTTTCTGCCGGTAGTTTGGGACACTCCTTGTCAGGTAGTCATTGGGGACGTTCTTGTTTGACTAGTCGTTTAAGAACGTCCCCAACGACTACATAGGATGAGAGTGGATAATCTCCCGGTTTGAGCCTGCATTCAAGCTCAAAGTGGGAGATTATCCACTCTCATTTGTTGTATGTCCGAAAATCCACGCTCGTTTAAATTCTGCCTACATTTGCAGGAACAGTTCGTGGAGGTGGGTGTCTTCATCGAGCTCGGGGTGGAAGGTGACGCCGAGCTGGTTGCCCTGGCGGGCGGCGACGATGCGGCCATCGACGTTAGCCAAAGTCTGGGCATTGCCGTGCACTTCGACGATGCGGGGCGCACGGATAAACGTCAGCGGCACTTCACCGTCGATGCCGGCTACCTGCCCCTTGGCTCGAAAGCTGCCGAGTTGCCTGCCGTAGGCATTGCGCTCAACGAGCACATCCATGGTTGCCAAGCGCGGCGTCCCCTTATCGTCGTGGGCGGCAAGATCGCGCGCTAATAGAATCAAGCCGGCGCAGGTGCCCAGGACGGGCATGCCCTCAACAATGCGGGTGCGAAGCTCATCGAGCATACCAAGCTCGGCAAGTAACTTGCCCTGAACGGTGGACTCGCCGCCGGGGAGGACCAGGCGGTCAAAGTTCTGCTGCAAATCGGCCGCCTGCCTCAGCTCAATACAACGTGCGCCCAGCTCGGATAGCCTTGCCTCGTGCTCGGCAAAAGCGCCTTGGACCGCCAGCACGGCGACCGTCTGGTCTGCGTAATCGCTCATGTGCGATCCTTTCTGCTGGACTAGCGTCCGCGCTCCTCCATGATGATCTCGATCTCGTCGGCGTTGATGCCCACCATGGCCTCGCCCAGGTCCTCAGAAAGTTCGGCAATGAGTTTGGCGTCGGTGAAGTTTGCCACGGCCTTAACGATGGAGGCGGCGCGCTTGGCGGGGTCGCCGCTCTTAAAGATGCCCGAGCCGACAAAGACACCCTCGGCGCCCAGCTGCATCATCAGCGCGGCGTCGGCGGGGGTCGCTACGCCGCCGGCGGCAAAGTTCACGACGGGGAGCTTGCCCGTGGCATGGACCTCGCGGACCAGCTCGACCGGCACCTGCAGCTGCTTGGCTGCCTCAAAGAGCTCGTCGTCACGCAGGGCAACTACGTCGCGGATCTGCTTTTGGATCTTGCGCATGTGGCGCACGGCTTGGACGACGTCGCCCGTGCCCGGCTCGCCCTTGGTGCGAATCATTGTGGCGCCCTCGGCAACACGGCGCAACGCTTCGCCCAGATCGCGGGCACCGCAGACAAACGGGACGTCAAACTGGGTCTTATCGATGTGGTAGACATCGTCGGCGGGGGAGAGAACCTCGGACTCATCGATGTAGTCGATCTCGATGGCCTGAAGGACCTGCGCCTCGACGATGTGACCGATGCGGCACTTGGCCATGACGGGGATGGAGACGGCCTCTTGAATGCCCTTGATCATCTTGGGGTCACTCATGCGCGACACGCCGCCGGCGGCGCGGATGTCGGCCGGGATGCGCTCGAGAGCCATGACGGCGCAGGCGCCTGCCTCCTCGGCGATACGTGCCTGCTCGGGCGTGGTGACGTCCATGATGACGCCGCCCTTGAGCATCTGCGCGAGCTCGCGATTGAGTTTGACGCGATCGGCCTTGCTGGTCTGTTCTGCCATGGTTGCTCCCTTGGTTGGCATGTACATTGCTTGACGGAACATCCTATCGGGGAGCTGGGTATGGCGAAATACTCAGTTTTCGAGATAATAACAAGGTCAGACTAATGCCAGATTGAATGATTCGATAAGGTCAGGTGATGCCCATGCTTGACTACAATTTGGAAAATCGCGGCGAAGCATCGCTCTATGAGTATGTTTACCAGCAAATTCGAGATGATATCGTTGCTGGACGCATTGCGGCGGGGGAGCATCTGCCGTCTAAGCGCGCCTTTGCCAGTCATCTGGGAATCAGTGTCATTACCATCGAGAACGCATATAGCCAGCTACTTGCCGAGGGCTATATTTGCTCAATGCCGCGTCGTGGCTACTACGCTTGCGAGCTTCCGGATGCACCGGTCTTGGCTTTGGCTGCGGAGGGCATCGACCGAGATGCCGTCTCTGTGGGCCCCAGTGCGCGTGATGTCAACGGACAGGTCGAGCGATTCGATGCGCTTTCTCCTTCCACTTTGGAGGCGGCGCGGCTTTGGCAAAGCGCACTGCGGGCGACGCTGGCATCCGAAGACGAACGCGAAATCTTTTCGACTGCGCCGGCACAGGGCACCGCTCGGCTACGACGCGCAATTGCTCACCATTTACGCGGGACAAGGGGCATGAATGTCGATCCCGACAACATTGTTATCGGTGCGGGCGCCCAGCTGCTCGATACCATGTTGGTTCAGCTGCTTGGAGCCGACAAGGTATATGCCGTTGAGAATCCGGGCTATTTGCGGCTGACGCGCATCTACCAGGCTATGGGTTGCGAAGTTCGACATATCCCGTTGGATGACGACGGCGTGGACCTGAGCGCTCTGCAGAAAACTGGGACCGATGTTCTTCACCTGATGCCGTCCCATCAGTATCCGACCGGCCTTGTGGCGAGCATTGCACGTCGCTATGCGCTGCTGAGCTGGGCCGCCGAGCGACCAGGTCGGTATCTCATCGAAGATGACTTTGATTGTGAGTTTCGCCTTGCCGGGAAGCCGATTCCCGCGCTCGCGTCGATCGATGCCGCCCAGTCGGTTATCTACACCAACACGTTTTCGAAGAGCCTTTCATCGGCGTTGCGTTTGGCGTACATGGTGTTGCCCGATGAGTTAATGGAGCGGTTTAGGCGCAACCTTGGTTTCTACGCCTCGTCGGTGAGCTCTGTTGACCAGGTCGCTTTGGCGCGTTTGCTGGAATCGGGTGATTACGAGCGACATGTGAACCGCGTGCGCGTTCGTGCTCGCGAGGCGCGTGATGGCCTGATGGCGCTTGTGCGGAAGGTATTTCCGGCAGGAGAGGTCTCGATCGAGCATGCAGACGCGGGCCTTTACTGCATCGTGGTTGCGGAGCGTGGCGCGGGCGGAAGCTCTTTTACGCGGGCACTTATGCACTCGAATATCCCTTATATCGATATCGGTGACTGCTTTTGGTGTGCCGATGGCGCATCTGTCCCTAAAAACTTGGCTCGAATCCTTGTTCAGTATGACGATTTGAGTCCAAATGCGCTAAACACCCTGGAATCACAGCTAATGGGGGTGCCCTCTAGCCTAAGTGAGTAGACTTTTGGCGTTATGCCGACCAGACCGTTTTGCAGCAAGTCGTCTACCTGCGGCTTTGCAAGACAAGATGGCCTGCCTGCTCGGGAGTTTCCAAAAAGGGCTCTTCGGTGGTTTCTGTGGGAGAGATTCCGGCATAGGCCCA
>NZ_QROG01000019.1:0-46142 GCF_003474585.1 Collinsella sp. AF39-11AT
GCCATTGTGGCCCTTGACAGTGGATTGGGTCATATGAGCGAGCGGGCTCCGGGTGCCCCAGGTTGCCGCGAAAGAGGAGGGAAGCGTACTCTATGTACGCGACCGACGATTGAGGGGCAAGATGGGGTGCCCGGGGCTCGCGCAGCGTCAACAAAAAACGCGGTTCGTTAGAACCGCGTAAGATAGTTGGAGCGGACAACGGGGCGTCTGCGTATTCGCTTCGCGGATCCGCACCGGCTTCGGCCGCCTGCCGGCGTCCTCGCCAGCTCGCTACAAACGCTCCGCGTTTGCTTAACGCTCGCTCCCTCTCGGGTTCGAGCCCAAGCGATGGGTACGAAAAAGCCCGGCTACCGTAGTAGTCGGGCTGCTGCGTTTGGAGCGGACAACGGGGCTCGAACCCGCGACCCCAACCTTGGCAAGGTTGTGCTCTACCAACTGAGCCATGTCCGCATATGTAAAACAAAACGGGCGCCGGAGCGCCCGGATGTTGCCTGGAGGCGAAGCCCGGATTCGAACCGGGGGTAAAGGCTTTGCAGGCCTCTGCCTTACCACTTGGCCACTTCGCCGAAAAAGGACCGCCTAAACGGTCCGGAAATGCAATGGAGCGGACAACGGGGCTCGAACCCGCGACCCCAACCTTGGCAAGGTTGTGCTCTACCAACTGAGCCATGTCCGCTTGCGGGTTATTAATTTACGCGAGTTGTCCAAAAGACGCAAGTACTTTTTTCAAAAAACTTGTCTGCCGCATGTTCTTAGTAGCTAAACGCGCTAAAGCGATTGGCTAGGCACACGACTCCAGCGCTCCGCTAAACAGCTTCACCATCTGCACGCGCGTGCCGGCGCCGTCCGTACGACGAGCAACCTCCACGTTATCGACGAGCATACGCATAAGCTTGATACCACGGCCGCGCTCCTCTGATGCGACCGGTTCGCTCGTTTCATCGATAGAATAGCCGGCACCTCGATCAAGCACCTCAACCACAACGCGATCGCCATAGGCCTGAACCGTCAGGACGCACCCGATACCGCCCGCATGGTCATAGGCATTACCCAGCGCCTCCCCCGACGCCAATGCGACATCGTACCGCTCGTCACGGCGCAACGGAAGCGATTCAAGGAGTTCGGCGATGCGATGTCGGTAGTATGGAAGATTCTCGATACCCTGACGGACCTCGACGCTCTTACTCCAGCGAGGCAGCTCCCCCACCGGAATGGCGGGAATAGACTCCCGTGCCGGCCCCGCGACATGAAGAATATCGACAAGACGAGCAATCTCCAAAAAGCGAACAACTTCACCTGATGCATTGACGAGCGAAAGCAGGCCTTCTCGCCTCATGAGCTCACGAGCGCGCGTAAGCAGGAATGCCAAGCCCGTCGAATCGATAAAGCTGACAGCCTGACAGTTGATGACGACACGACGCACGCCGCGGCCAATCAAAGCATCCAACCGCCGACGCAGCGCAGGCACCGTGGCGATGTCGATATCGCCTGGTGGCGTCAAAACCGCTATGTCATTCCACTCATTCATACGACCATGGTTCCCCAAAAAAGCCCACTCGATGCATTCGTTTCCCCAACCGTACGGATTCAGCCCGCCCAGCGTCGTCTATGAACGACCCCGTAAAAACTCAAGGGACACCAATGCAATGTCATCGTCCAGCGCCGATTCGGTAAATCGGTCGAGCTCGCCCAAGACCTTGCCGCAAATGCCCGACACGCCCTCACCCGAGACAGAGAGCAGAAGGTCGCGAAGGCGCTGCTCGCCAAAGAAAGCACCCGAGCGGTCACGCGCTTCGATTGTTCCGTCGGTGTACATAAATAGCATGTCACCAGGAGCGAACGTAAACACGCCTGTCTCGTACACCATGCTCTCAAAGGCACCGATTACCCCCGATTGGCATCCAAGCAGCTCGACCTCTCCCCCACGAGCCTCGCCGCCACCCAGCGGCATCGACTCTGGCCTGATGACCATGGTCGGAGGATGGCCCGCCGAACAATACGTTGCGCGTCCGGCTTTAAGGTCAATCTTGGCGATAAAGGCCGTCACGAACGTCTCGACCCTCGAAAAGCCCATAAGCATGCTATTAAGGGAGCGTGCCATGCGGGCCGGTCCAGCGCCCTCCCAGGCATATGCCGTCAGGGCCGTCTTGACGAGTGCGGACATCGATGCAGCCTCAATGCCTTTGCCAGACACATCGCCCAGAATCATGACGGCGCAATCGTCGGGAAGACGGATGAGCGTATAGAAATCGCCGCCGACCAACGCCGAGTTCGTGGCCGACAGGTACACCGAATCGGCGGCGATTCCCGGAACATCCCCCAGTGAATTTCTCATGCCAATCTGGAGGGTCTGAGCGATATGGCGCTCCTCACGCTTTTGAGATTCGCCTTCATAGATCAGTTCAAAGTCATGAGCCAAGTGCACCAAGTAGTCATATTCAAGGTCATCAATCGGCTCTTGGCTACCATCACGAAGCAGCAGCGCACGCGTCGTCGGCCCCTTCGCAACAGAAGCAGGAACGATCGCGTCGTTACTGTGCTTGCCATCGCCCTCAGGGCGCGGGCGCCCCGCCTCGATGCCGGCGTCGACGTAGAGACCCTGGCAAGGCAGGCCATGCGCCCTAAGCCAGCCTCCCATAGGCATCGATTCGTCAACGCGAGTTATACGGACGTGTTTAAGGTCCTCGGCGCTCGTGCCGCCCAAAACAGATGCCTCAAAGCCATCAGGGCCAGCCCCCAGACGTGCCGCTGGCGCCGTCGTGGAAAAGAAAAGCTTCTCGGGATCGTCCGGCAAAGCAACGCGACTGCCGCCTTCAAAATCTATGACGTAGGAATCCAGACTGGCGTCATACTCAATAGGGCAAAAATGGCAGTTGAGCATATTGCAGATCTCGGACGATACCGCCTGGGTAGCCGCGGCGGAATCGTCTAGAAAGGTAAACAACTCGTCACGCAAGACATTGAGCGAGCGGCCAAGCTCGGCCGTGCGACGGGAGCGAAGGCTCGATGCCATGCCGACCAGCTGGATAGACAGGTAATCGCAAATGACCTCGAGCACATTAACGTCATAGGCGAGCGGTGCCTGAGGGCGTTTCCAACCAACTTCCAGCACGCCAAGGATCTGCGTACCGTAAAAAACGGGAAGACAGATCTCGCTGCGGTACGGAGGCATATCCTGCATGCGCAACAGGTGCTTAGAACGATTGTCCAGATCCATGAACATACCGGAGGCGACCTTATCACCCTCAAGGTCCTGTTGAATCGACAAGCGACAAGCACGCGACTCACGAAGAACATACGTCGGAATGCCAGCGCCATACGGCAAAAACTCAGGCAGGTAGCTGTCGTACAGCTCCTTGGAAACACCGCGAAGTTTAAAACCACCGCTCTCAGAAAAATAGATAGCGGCACCCGAAGCATCGAGCGTTCCTACAAGCTGGTTCAAAACGGTATCAAGTAGGCTGGGCAGCTCATCGGAGCCCACGGTACTCATAATGACCGAGAGCGTGCCAGAGAGGCGCTTGTTCGCCACTCTAAGCTCCGAAAGCGCACGCTTGAGTTGCCGGTCGTGAGAATACTGTTCCTCGATACTGTGAAGCGCCACCAGGACACGTGGTGCGCGGCGCCCAAAGATGTGTGGAGGCGTTACGGAGCCCGCACGAACCAAGACGGGAATAAAAGAGCCGTCACTCAGCTTGAGCATCAGTTCGTTCTCGGAGCCATCAGTTTCAAATGGCAGACGATGTTCCGTCGCACGTTCAAAAGCGGACGAGTACAGGACGTCTTTAACATCTCCGCCGATGACGTCGGCGCGTTCCTCGCACATCAAACCAAGTAAGCGATTATTCACATGCAGAATGGTTCCGTCGAGCTCGCAGATGATGACAGCATCGCTCGTGATCTCGACTAGTTGGGCAACGTCTGCCCACTCGTTGCGTTCAAGCGTTTCCATCGTGGACCCCACCGTCTATCGGTAACAAAAAAGCCTCCGAAGAGGCTTCTCAAATGCGATGGTGTCGGAGGCGGGACTTGAACCCGCATGACCAAAAAGCGGTCACTAGCACCTCAAGCTAGCGCGTCTGCCAATTCCGCCACTCCGACATGCTATGTTGTTGATTCGCGCTTCGTTTTGTTGGACCCGCGCGTTCAACGAGGAAGATAATAACCTATGATTCGAGAACTGTGCAAGCACTTTTTTCAAAAAAGTTTACGAATTTGTAAATGCGCTGGTAGACGGACCTGTTCGGGTCGGAATGAGGTTGCTTTCCAACGCGTCCTCGGGCATGCGGCATTATTTTGATTCGCGCTTCGCGCTACAAAATAATGCCGCCCCCTGCGGAATGCGTTGGAAAGCAACCTCATTCCGGCCCTAGGAGTATGTACTCCGGGAACAGTTCTCAAATATGTTCTGGGGCTGATATAAATTTAGTGGCTCGGCTTTGCCGAGCCCTTATATAAGGAGGCCGGAGCTTTTGCTCCGGCCTCACTAACTATCCCATTAGATTAAGTGAGCGATCACAGAATCGCACCCCCCCCCTGCCGAGTTACCGCAGGGCCTGCCCTGGTGTTACTTTTCAGAACATTCCGCAGGACGCAAGTAACCCCCGCCGCACGAAATGCGCAGCGGGGGTTACTTGCATGTCCGAGGACGTTCTGAAAAGTAACACCAGGGCGGGCCCGGACGAAAACAACCGACTACAGGTCGATGTGCGATTCCTTGATCGGGAACGGCTCGGCGAAGTGGCAGGCGCAGCAGTGACCCGGGGCAACTTCCTTAAACTCAGGAAGCTTCTCTGAGCAGATGCCCTGGGCGATCGGGCAACGCGTGTGGAAACGGCAGCCGGTCGGCGGATCCAGCGGCGACGGCGGATCGCCAGCGAGGATGATGCGCTTGCGGGTCTTCTGGATATCAGGATCGGGAACCGGCACGGCAGACAGCAGCGACTGCGTGTACGGATGGTGAGGCTCGCTATAGAGCGTCTTCCAGTCCGAAACCTCGACCATCTTGCCCAGATACATAACGGCAACGCGATCGGAGATGTGCTGCACGACGGACAGGTCGTGGGCGATAAACAGATACGCCGTACCAAACTTGTCCTGAAGTTCCTTGAGCAGGTTCAGAACCTGGGCCTGAATGGAAACATCCAGAGCGGAAACGGGCTCGTCGCAGATGATCAGCTTGGGCTTCAAAGCGAAGGCGCGGGCGATGCCGACACGCTGACGCTGACCGCCCGAGAACTCGTGCGGATAGCGGTTGATGTGCTCGGGGTTCAGGCCGACGACGTCCAGCAGCTCGCGAACACGCTCGATACGCTCCTCCTTGGTGCCCACGCCGTGAATAGTCATGGGCTCGGAGACGATCTCGCCGATGGTCATACGGGGGTTCAGCGAAGCATAGGGGTCCTGGAAGATGAACTGCATCTCGCGACGCATGTCCTTGATCTCATGCTTGCTCATCTCGGCAACATCTTTGCCCTGGAAGAACACCTTGCCGGCAGTCGGCTGGGTCAGGCGCATAATCGTGCGGCCCGTGGTGGACTTACCGCAACCAGACTCGCCAACCAGACCAAAGGTCTCGCCAGGATAAATCTCAAATGAGATGTCGTTCACAGCAGAGACGACGCGCTTGGAAAAGCGCTTGGCGAACATGCCGGACTCGGCGGGGAATTCCTTAGAGAGGTGCTCAACCTTCAGCAGCGGAGTACGCTCATTATTGTCTGCCATTTACGCCTCGCCTCCCTTCTCGGAATCCTTGCGCGTACGGGACGTCGCAGGAGCATTCTTGAGGAACTCGGGGTCGCCGGAGTAGTGGCACGCGGAATAATGGCCAGACTCAGTGACAACACGCTCAGGACGCTGCTTGCGGCACTTATCGGTCGCATAGGGGCAACGAGGCGAGAACACGCAACCCTCGGGCAGGTTCATGAGCGAGGGCGGGTTGCCGTGAATCGGCGTCAGCGGCTTCTTCTCATCGATAGCCTGCTCCGGGATGGAGCGGATAAGGCCCCAGGTGTAGGGATGACGGCTCTCGTAGAAGATCTCTTCGGCAGTACCGAACTCGACGGGACGGCCGGCGTACATAACCATGATCTTATCGGCCATATCGGCGACAACGCCCAGGTCGTGGGTGATCATGATAATGGCGTTGCCGTTCTTCTCCTGCATTTCCTGCATCAGCTCAATAATCTGAGCCTGGATGGTAACGTCCAGAGCAGTCGTGGGCTCATCGGCAATCAGGATATCGGGATCGCAGGCAAGCGCCATGGCAATCATGACGCGCTGACGCATGCCACCAGAGAACTGGTGCGGATACTCGTTGACGCGCTTCTCGGGCTCAGGAATGCCAACGAGGTCCAAAAGCTCGGTGGCGCGCTTGAGCGCCTCCTGCTTGGAGTAGCCACGGTGCAGACGAAGACCCTCGCCCACCTGCTTGCCGATCTTATAGACCGGGTTCAGGGAGGTCATAGGATCCTGGAAGATCATCGCGATATCGTTGCCGCGAATATGCTGCATTTCTTCCTCGGTCATCTCGAGGATCGAACGACCGCGGTAGCGAACGTCGCCGCCCTCAATCTTTCCCGGAGGCATCGAGATGAGGCCCATGATGGTCATGGCGGTCACGGACTTACCCGAGCCGGACTCACCGACGACACCCAGGGTCTCACCGCGATCGAGCGTGTAGGACACGCCATCGACAGCGCGAACGACGCCATCCTCGGTGTGGAAATACATCTTAAGGTCATCGACCTCGAGCAGATGCTGGCCCTCGGGAACCGGCTGGTCCTTCAGGTCCACATAGTTCTTGTTCTTCTTCATCCTTATGCGTCCTTCATCTTGACGTCGAGGGCGTCGCGCAGACCGTCACCCAGCAGGGTGAAGGCGAGCACCGTCGAGAGAATTGCCAAACCGGGCATGATCATCATCCAGGGAGCAGTCAGAAGATACTGCTGACCGTCCTGAATCATGGAGCCCCACGAAGGCGTAGGCGGAATAACGCCCATGCCGAGGAAGGACAGAGCGGACTCGGTCAGAATGGCGCCACCAATGTTCATAGTCGCGTAGACTACGATGGAAGCAACGGAGTTCGGGAAGATGTGACGCACGACGATACGAGCATCGGATGCACCCATCGCCCGCGCAGCGTCAACATAGTCGTTTTCCTTGACTGTCAGGATCGCGGATCTGAAGACACGGGCAATCGAGGGCCAGCCGAGAATACCGATGGCGATGAAAACATTCTGAAGACCACGGCCGATAACGGCGATCATGGCGACAACGAACAGCACGTACGGGAACGCCAGGAAGATATCCGCGAAGCGCATGATGATCGTATCCCAGATGCCGCCATAGAAACCGGCCAGGGCGCCCATGATCAGACCGATCACCGTGGAGATGGCGGTGGCCATAATACCGACGGAAAGCGAAACGCGCGCGCCGTAGATAACTCGGACGAGAATGTCGCGGCCAAGGGCGTCGGTACCAAACGGGTGCTCGGCACACGGAGCCAGCAGCGAAGTCTCGGCCATGGTCGTCGAGTCAGAAGCCGTCGGCGACCCGAGCCAGGGCTTAGCCCACAGGTCTGCGGTCAAGGCAACCAAAACGACGATGATAATCCAGCAGATACCGATAACGGCGAGCTTATTCTTGCGAAGACGCTTAAAAGCGTCGCCCCACAGCGTGCGGGACTTGGCGGGAGCAGATGCGGCCTTGGTGGCGGTAGCCTGCTCCTGAGACTGAGAATCAGTTTCCTGCATGAGACGTACCTCCCTTAGGCCTTATCCGACGGACCGCCGAGGCGGATACGCGGGTCGAGGAATGCATAGCTAATGTCGACGAGAAGGTTGATCACCATAACGACGACAACGATGAGCGTAACGCCGCCCATAACGATGGGCCAGTCGCGCATGCTAATGGCGCGGTAGACCTCAGAACCGATACCGGGCCAGTTAAAGACCGTCTCGGTCAGGATGGCGCCCGAAAGCATGCCGCCGAAGTCGACACCAATATAGGTAACAACGGGGATGAGTGCATTCTTAAGCGCATGCTTGACGATGATCGCGCGATTGGAGAGACCCTTGGCCTTTGCCGTGCGGATATAATCCTGATTCATGACGTCGAGCAGCTGCGAGCGCATGATGCGGGCAGCATAGGCGGTCGAAACCGAAGCCAGCGTAATGGTCGGAAGCACATAGTGCATCCAATCCTGATACTGAGAGCTGGAGCCGCCGGCACCCGAGATCGGCATGGAGAATGCGCCGCCGGTGGCATCCTTAAGGATGACGCCAAAGAACAGCTGCAGCAGCATACCGAGCCAGAATGCAGGAACGGCAACGAGGATCGACGTGGTCAGCGTTACCAAAATATCCCAGAAGGAATAGCGCTTTACCGCCGAAATGATACCCGCACCGATACCCATGATTGCCTCGAGCACGATGGCGCACGCGGCGAGTTTAACCGTATACGGATACTTCTGGGCAAAGATTTCCGCAACCGGCAGCTTGCGCTGATACGAATTGCCCAGATCGCCATGAAGCAGACCATTCATGTAATTCAAGTATTGGTCCACAAGCGATGTTGGAACGGGATCGCCGTTCTCGTCAAGGATCGCGTTGCCGTCCTCGTCCGCCTGGACCAGGTGATAGCGCACGCGAAGTTGAAGCTCTACCTCGGGGGACAGAGCCTTGTCTCCACCGATCAGCTTGATCGGGTCTCCCGGCACAATATTCTGGAGGGCGAACAGAATCAACGTAACGCCCAAAAATACCGGGATGAACTGAAGCACACGTTTAACGATGTACTTACCCATACCACTCCCCTATCTAGGGATTAACCTAAATGGGATGCCGATCGCCAGACCGGCATCCCAAAATTACCATCAGCCAGTTTACCCCAGGTTAGGGAGAACTGTATGTTTCCCATGAGGTCTACGTAAATACTTGACCCTCATGGAAGCTGCAAAACTCTTAGGCGAGCTCAGCGGTACCCAGATCGGCGTGCTTCTGCGGATCAACATAGAGATGCTTGACGCGGTCAGAGCCAGCGATGGTGTGCGTGTAGAACATCACCGGGATAACCGGGCAGTCAGCGGCGACCATAGCGTCAGCCTCCTGCATCTTGGCGATGCGCTCGTCGTCGTCAACCGTGGCACGGGCCTCATCGACCTTGGCATCGAACTCGGGGTTGTTGTAACCGGAGCGGTTGTCGCCACCGAGGGAGTCGGAGTGGAACAGCGGGTACAGGAAGTTGTCCATGATCGGGTAATCGGCGATCCAGCCCAGACGGCCGAACTGATAGTTGAAGTTCTGATACTGCTCAAGCAGGGCAGACCACTCGGGAGTATCGGAGACGGCGGTGACGCCCACCTTGGCGAGGTCGCCGATGATGGACTCCATGATCTCCTTGTGGCCACCGTCCTGGTTGTAGGACAGGGTCACATTAATGCCACGATCGCCGTTAGCGCCAGCGGGAGCGACCTTGTCGAGGTACTCGTTAGCCTTGTCGACGTCATAGGCGCAGAACTCCCATGCGCCCTCCTTGTAGCCGGCGATTCCCGGAGGAACGATGCCGTCAGCGGGGGTACGGGTGCCCTTGAAGATGGTCTTGCAGATGGCCTCACGGTTGATAGCCAGGGAGATGCCCCTGCGCAGGTCAGCGTTGTTGAACGGCTCGGCCGTGGTGTTGCACGTCAGATAGTACGTGGAAGGCTCGGAGCCGAGCAGCATGCGCTCGCCATCACCCATGGTGTAGCCATCCTTGGACTCGCCGCGATCCTTCTTGGCGGCGTCGATCTGAGCAACGGGAACGTCGCAGACATCGAGGTTGCCGGCCTGGAACTCCTTGTAAGCGGTCTCCACGTCCTTGATGACCTGGAAGTGGATGGCGTCGATCTTGGCCTTGTCGCCATAGTAATCGTCAAACTTCTTGAGGTTGATCTCCTGACCATCCTCCCACTTGCCGTCCATCATGAACGGGCCGTTACCGACCGGGGCAAGGTAGAAGCTCTTGACATCGGACTCGGCGCACTCGGGAACCGGGGACAGAGCCGGGTGAGAGGCGACGAACGGGAAGTCGGCGTAGGCGGAAGTCAGCTTGACGACGAGGGTCTCGTCATCCGGGCAGGTAACGCCGGACAGCTCGGTAGCATTACCGGCAAGCAGATCGTCATAGCCCTCGACCATGGAAAGGTGGTAGGAGACCTCGGAAGGACCATACTCGGTAGCGATGGCCGACTTGGTGTTGACCAGGCGCTCCCAGCCGAGCTTGAAGGACTTGGAGGTAACGTCGTCACCGTTGTGGAACTTGGCCTTCTTGATCTTGAAGGTGAACTCGGTGGCGTCGTCGTTAGCCTCGAAGGACTCGCAAGCCAGCGGAACGATCTCGCCCTTCTCGTTATCGTACTCCGTCAGAGCGTCGAAGAGCTGGTACTCGACCTGAGTGCCCTGATCCTCCTGGACGTTGTAGGGGTCGATGCAGACCGGGTTGTTGATGTAGAAGTTCAGCGTCGAACCGGAGTCAGATCCGGAAGCGTCGCCGCCCTTCTTGCCGCATGCGGCAAGAAAAGCCATGGAGCTCGCAGCGAGGGTGCCGCCAACAAAGGCGCGACGACCCATAACGGGCTGGTGGAACATAGAATCAGCCATGCCATCCTCCTTATGAGATAGGACAAAGTGAATTCGGCCGGGCAACGTCGAGACAGCCCATTCGAACCATTCAAACGCGGTCCGCCGTTATGGCTGGTTATGCAGTGCGGACCAACGTTTCGCAATACAGTAGCGCATTTTATGCACAATATGGCGCTAATTCCGGTTAACGGTCGAGAATTTCTTTAGTTAGGCGAAGTATGTGGGGATATTTTGACTCTATTACAAGTCTGTAAACAAAAAGGGCCCCGCACATGCGGGACCCTTTACAAACGTATATACGCCGATGCTTAGTAGCCGACGATGCCCTGCGGGAAGAAGAACATGCACAGAACGACACACACAGCAAAAACGACGGCCATAATTACCGTCAGGCGATCGAGGTTCTGCTCCATGACGCCCGTGGCAGAGCTGGAGTTATACAGCGAGCTAGCGATCATATCCGAAACGCCGGTACCCTTACCGGAGTGCATCAGGACGAGAATCGTCAGCGCCACGGCAGAAAAAGCCCAAACGACAAACAGAAGAATCTGGAACGGACCCATAGATAAGCTCCTTAATAGAACAATTCAAACTCCAGTACTGTACCACAACCCCCAACACTCCCCCACCCGCCAATTGGAGACGGGGTAGAAATGGCAGAAATACCAAAAAGGGGGTCGTCCGGTTGTGGACAACCCCCTTACTAGAAAACGGTATTTGTTTTCTATTAGGCCTCGGTGGCGAGCACGCGACCCGTCATCTCGGCGGAAGGCTCAATACCAGCCATGGTGAGCATAGTCGGAGCGATATCGGAAAGACGGCCGTCCTCGATACCGGTGAGCTTGGCCTTATCATCAACGATGATGAACGGCACGCGGTTGGTGGTGTGAGCCGTAAACGGATGCTTGGAACCGTCGGAAGCAACGTCAAACATGTGATCGGCGTTGCCATGGTCGGCGGTAATCAGCGCAAAGCCGCCCTTAGCGAGAATCGCCGGGACAACCTTGGACAGAGCATCGTCAACAGCCTCGACGGCCTTAACGGCGGCGTCGAAGACACCGGTGTGACCAACCATGTCGCAGTTCGCAAAGTTCACGATGTAGAAATCAGCGCGATCCTCGTTGATGGCGGCGACGAGCTTCTCAGTAACCTCGGGAGCGCTCATCTCGGGCTGCAGATCGTAGGTAGCGACCTTGGGGGAAGCGACGAGCACGCGCTCCTCGCCCTCCTTGGGCTCCTCGATGCCGCCGTTGAGGAAGAACGTCACGTGAGCGTACTTCTCGGTCTCGGCGGTGTGCAGCTGCTTCAGGCCATTGGCTGCGATGACGTCGGCCAGAACGTTCTCGGGGAACGTCTTGGGGAAGGCGACCTCGACGTCAAACGTCGGATCGTACTCGGTCATCGTCACAAAGTGCGAGAGCTTGATTTGCTCGCGCTCAAAGCCGTCGAACTCCTTGTCCGTGAACACGCGGGTCATCTGACGGGCGCGGTCGGGACGGAAGTTGAAGAAGATGGCCGCGTCACCCTCGTGGATGCCCTCGTTGTGGGCAGCGAAGGGCTCGACGAACTCATCGCCGCGCGGGTCCTTCTCGTAGTAGGCCTTGATACCGGCCACGGGATCGGTATCGGCATCGGACGCGTTGACCATGACATCGTAGGCACGCTGGATGCGCTCCCAACGGTTGTCGCGGTCCATGGCCCAATAGCGGCCCGAAACGGTGGCGACGCGAGCGTCGCAACCGGTCTCCTCGGAAATCTTAGCCAGGAAGGCGCAGAACTCGCTCATGTAGCCGGCACCGGACTGCGGGTCGACATCGCGACCATCCATAAAGGCGTGGACGCGAACGGTCTTGACGCCATGCTGGGCAGCCATCTTGACCAGGGCCTCGACATGGTTCATGTGAGAATGAACGCCGCCAGGGCTCATAAGGCCCATGAGGTGCAGGGTCTTGCCTTCGGCCTTGACATCGTCCATAGCCTTGACGAAAACCTCGTTCTTGGCGATGGAGCCGTCCTTGATGGCGTTGTTGATGCGCGAAAGCTCCTGGAACACGATGCGGCCGGCACCGATGTTGAGGTGACCCACCTCGGAGTTACCCATCTGGCCATCGGGAAGACCCACGTCCTCGCCCGAAGCGCCGAGCGTGGTGTGGGGGTACTTCTCGTACAGGCTATCAAGGAAGGGCGTCTTGGCAGCGGCGACGGCGTTCTCGCCATCGGCCGGAGCAAGGCCGCAACCATCCATGATGATCAGGAGTGCAGGAAGATGACGCTGTGCCATATGTCCTACTCGCCTGCCTTGACGACCATAGAGGCGAAGTCGGCAGCCTTGAGCGAAGCGCCGCCCACAAGGGCGCCGTCAACGTCGGGCTTGGCGACGAGCTCGGCGATGTTGCCGGGCTTAGCGGAACCACCGTACAGGACGCGGATGCCGTTAGCGAGCTCCTCGCCGAACATCTCCTTGAGGGTCTCACGGATAGCGCCGCAGACCTCCTGAGCGTCCTCGGCGGTAGCGGTCTTGCCGGTGCCGATGGCCCAGATGGGCTCGTAGGCGACGACGACCTGCTTGGGGCAGGTGATCTCAAGACCAGCAAGGCCGGCCTTGACCTGGTTCACGACGTGCTCGACATAGGTGCCGGCCTCGCGGACCTCAAGGGACTCGCCGCAGCAGAAGACGGGAACAAGACCGGCGGCAACGAGAGCCTTGGCCTTCTTGTTCTGGTCCTCGTCGGTCTCGTGGAAGTAGTCGCGACGCTCGGAGTGACCGATGATGCAGTAGGTGCAACCAGCGGACTTGAGCATGTCGCAAGAGGACTCACCGGTGAAGGCACCCTTGGCCTCCCAGTACACATTCTGTGCACCGAGGGCGATGGGGGCAGCCTGAATGCGGTCATGAACCGTGGTGATGTCGATAGTCGGAGGGCAGACGAGCACCTCGACGCCAGCCGGAACCTCGGGCAGAGCCTGAGCCAGCTCGTCGGCGAGCTTGGCGGCCTCGGCGACGTCGTTGTTCATCTTCCAGTTACCAGCGATAAGAAGGGTGCGATTAGGCATCGAGAAGCGCCTCCACTCCGGGCAGGGCCTTACCCTCGACGAGCTCCATGGAAGCTCCACCACCGGTGGAGATCCAGCTCATCTTGTCGGCCAGGTTGAACTTGTTGACAGCTGCGACGGAGTCGCCACCGCCGATGATCGAGGTGCAGTCGGCCTCGGCGACAGCCTCGGCGATAGCCTGGGTGCCGTGAGCGAAGTTGTCGAACTCGAAGACGCCCATGGGGCCGTTCCAGAACACGGTCTTGGCACCCTTGACGGCCTCGGCGTAAAGCTCCTCGGTCTTGGGGCCGATGTCCATGCCCTCACGATCGTCGGGGATAGCGTCGGAAGCGACAACCTCGGGGACAGCGTCCTCGCCAAAGTGATCGGCAACGCGGTTGTCGATGGGGAGCAGGATCTTGACGCCCTTCTCCTCGGCCTTCTTGAGCATCTCGCCAGCGCGCTCGACCCAGTCCTCTTCCTTGAGGGACTGACCAACGGACAGGCCCTGAGCCAGGAAGAAAGTGTAGGCCATGCCGCCACCGATGATCAGGGTGTCAGCGGAGTCGATGAGGTGATCGAGAACGCCGATCTTGGAGGAAACCTTGGAACCGCCGACGATGGCGACGAAGGGGCGCTCGGGCTCGGCGAAGATGCCGGTCAGCGTGTCGACCTCCTTCTCGAGCAGGAAGCCAGCGACGGCAGGCAGGTAAGCGGCGGGGCCCACGACGGAACCCTGGGCGCGGTGAGCGGTGCCGAAGGCATCGAGAACGAAGACGTCACCATAGGAAGCGAGCTTCTTGGCGATCTCGGGATCGTTCTTCTTCTCACGCTTATCGAAGCGGACGTTCTCGAGAACGAGAACCTTGCCCGGCTCGACGGCAGCGACAGCCTCGGCAGCCTTCTCGCCGTAGGTGTCGGCGACAAAGGCAACGTCGAGACCAGAGAGCTCGGCGAGCTTCTTGGCGACGGGCTCGAGGGACAGCTCGGGCTGGAAGCCGGTGCCATCGGGACGGCCGAGGTGGCTCATGAGGATGACGCGAGCGTTGTGCTCAACGAGATAGTTGATGGTGGGCAGGGCAGCCTTGATACGGGTGGTGTCGCCAACGACGCCATCCTTGATAGGCACGTTGAAGTCAACGCGGACGAGAACGCGCTTGCCGTCGACATCGATGTCGCGGACGGTCTTCTTGGTAAAGGCCATGTTTGCTTCTACCTTTCGTACGTGTCTGCCTCCCATTACGGCAGACGATTTCCTATAAAAAGGGCGCGACCCTAGGGTGTAAGCCCTATAAGGCCGCGCCCTTCTTTAGACGCTCAACGAGCTATTCGCTAAAAGCTAAATTAAGCAACGAACTTCTCGAAGTACTTGATGGTGCGGACCATCTGAGAGGTGTAGGAGTTCTCGTTGTCGTACCAAGAGGTGACCTGAACGAGGGTCTGGCCGTTGCCGAGGTCAGAGCACATGGTCTGAGTGGCGTCGAAGATGGAGCCATGGGTCTCGCCGATGATGTCGGTGGAGACGATGTCGTCCTCGTTGTAACCGAAGGTCTCGGAGATGGTGGCAGCGTAGGCCTTCATAGCGGCGTTAACCTCGTCGACGGTGACCTTCTTGTCAACGACAGCGTAGAGGTTGGTGATGGAGCCGGTCGGCGTCGGGACGCGCTGGGCGGCACCGATGAGCTTACCGTTGAGCTCGGGGAGAACCAGGCCGATAGCCTTGGCAGCACCGGTGGTGTTGGGGACGATGTTGACGGCGCAGGCGCGGCTACGACGCTTGTTGCCCTTGCGCTGCGGGCCGTCGAGCGGCATCTGGTCGCCGGTCCAGGCGTGAATGGTGGTCATGATGCCGGACACGATGGGAGCGAAGTCGTTCAGACCCTTGGCCATCGGGGCGAGGCAGTTGGTGGTGCAGGAAGCAGCGGAGATGATGTTGTCCTCAGCGGTCAGCGTCTCGTGGTTGACGTTGTACACGATGGTGGGCAGATCGCTGCCGGCCGGAGCGGAGATGACGACCTTCTTGGCGCCAGCGTTGATGTGGGCCTGAGCCTTAGCCTTGCTGGTGTAGAAGCCGGTGCACTCGAGAACGACGTCGACGTCGAGGTCGCCCCAAGGCAGGTTGTTGGCGTCGGCCTCCTTGTAGATCTTGATCTCCTTGCCGTCAACGGTGATGGAATCCTCGCCAGCAACGACCTCGTGATCGCGAGCGTAGTTGCCCTGCGTGGAGTCGTACTTCAGCAGGTAAGCGAGCATATCGGGAGAGGTGAGGTCGTTGATAGCGACGATCTCGGAGCCCTCATGACCGAACATCTGACGGAAAGCCAGACGACCGATGCGACCGAAGCCGTTAATAGCAACCTTTACTGCCATTGTGTCTCCTTTCGTAAGGCCCCCGCAAGCTACAGCGCCCGCCGTTGAGGCCCACAAACTAACCACTCGCCTAATATACCTTTTTTTTGACTTGAATTTCACGAGAATGCTCGAAATTGAAAATCAAATTTACGTTAAAACGTTTTAAAGAATAAAATAGCAGCTAAATCCGTATATAAGTCGATACTTTAAACTACCTGTTTGCTTCAATGAGCTTTTCAAGTCTCAAAACTCGATGGTAGAGGGCCGACTTCGACAAGGGAGGGTCAGCCATCTCCCCCAAATCGCGCAGTGACAGATCGGGATAGCGCTCGCGCAGGTCGCAAAAGACCGCCAAGGCGTCCGGAAGCGTGTCGCGCAAACCCCGCAGTTCGAGCGCATCGATCAGCGCAAGCTGATGCTGGGCGGCACCCGCGCTTCTGGTCTGATTGGCCAGCTCGGCATTCACGCGACGGTTTACGTCGTTCTTAACCAATTTGACCGCGCGCGCTTCCTCGATCTCGGCAACGCTGCGCTTGGCGCCGACCAGCTTTAGGAGCTGCTCGATCTCCTCGGCGCTCTTAATGTACACGGCATAGGATCCGCGCCGCGCGTTAACGCGCGCATGGACCCCAATCTGCTCCAATAGATCGCAAAGTCCCCGGGCATACTGCTCGCCCTGCACCGCGATCTCCAAATGAAAGTCGCCGCGGGGATCGGCCACGAAACCGCCGGCGATGAGCGCGCCGCGGATGTAGGCAAGCCTGCAGCAGGGACGGGCAACGATGTGCCGGGGAACACCGGCGACGAGCCCTCCCCTGCGGTCGAGAATGCCCAGCAGTACCAGAGCCTTGTCCAGGTCGGGTTGATCGGGCAGGGTAATGAGATAGTTACGGACCTTATGCAAGACCGATTTACGAACGGTGAATTCCGTTTTGAGCTTAAGGATGCGATGCGTCAGCGTGATCATCGTGCGCGCGACGGCGCCCGTCTCGGTCGCGACCGTCAAACGATACCGCCCGGAGCCGGCCAGCGAAAGTGTACCGCTCACGCGCGTCAGGGCGGCAAGCGTCGACAAATCGCAGTATTCACATTCGGGTTCGCAGCGCGCAAGCTCGTCGCGCACCTCCGCGGTAAACGACATGCAGGCCTATGCTTTCGTGTTCGCGCGCGACAGGTCGCGATGGGAAATGCTCACGTGATACTGGGCGCCTTCCAAATAACGTGCCGTGGCCTCGGCGATGGCAACGCTGCGGTGTTGGCCGCCCGTGCAACCGATGGCAATAGAAAGTTGCGGCTTGCCCTCCGCGATATAGCCGGGCATGACCGTATCGAGCAGCTGCGTCCAGGCCTTCCAGAACTCCTGGGTCTTAGGATGGTCCAGAACAAAGTCGGAGACTTTCTTATCGAGACCGGTCATGGTGCGCATCTCGGGATCGTAGAACGGATTGGGCAGGAAGCGAACGTCGATCATGATGTCTGCCTCGACGGGCATACCGTGCTTAAAGCCAAACGAGAACACGTGAACGTCCATGAGCTGCTGGTCGGACAACTCGGAGAACGCCATGCGCAATTTGTTGCGCAGGGCAGAGGTGCGCAGGCGGCTCGTGTTGATGATCATATCGGCTCGATCGCGCACACCCTGCAGCTGCAGGCGCTCGCGCTGAATCGCGTCGGCCGTAGTCTCCCCCGGCTTGGCAATGGGATGGCGGCGGCGGTTTTCGCTATAACGACGGATCAGCACCTCGTCAGAAGCCTCCAGGAACACGATGTCGCAGCTCATCTCGCGCTCTTCGAGCGCAGCGACCGCATCGAGTAACTCGTCAAACAGTCCCTGGCTACGCAAATCGCAGGTGACGGCAAGATGCCTGCCCACGCCCGTATTGATGCCGACGAGTTCGGCAAGCTGGGCGATCAGACGCGGAGGCAAGTTGTCGATGCAAAAGTAACCCATGTCCTCGAACACATGCATGGCCTGCGTTCGGCCCGATCCGGACATTCCGGTGATGATGACGATATCGGGGATGCGCTCCGAGCGCTCCGCCGCATCCATGGCATCTCCCTTTTGCATGTGCTGCCTCCTAAAAACAAGCGCGGGACCCAGCAACCCGGATCCCGCGCGGTCAATTGCCTATATTGAGTATACCGCCCCGAGCGGATACGAGGCCTGTCTTACGCCTCAAGCGCAGCCTTGAACCAACTCGTAATACTCGTGGGGTGCGTGATGGCGGTGCCGACGACAACGGCCCAGGCGCCAGCATCGATCGCGGCGCGAGCCTCCTCGGGCGTATGCACGCGACCCTCGCAAATGATGGGAAGGCCGGGGAATTCCTCGGTCGCCTGACGCAGGAGTGGCAGATCGGGGCCATCGGCCATGGTGCAGTCGATGGCGGCGACACCATGAGAGAGCGTGGTGGATACCAGGTCGAAGCCCATATCAACCGCACGGCGAATGTCCTCGATGGTGGCACAGTCCGCCATCAGGAGCACACCCTCCTCGTGCAGCGGGCGGAAGGTATCCTCGACCGTCTTGCCATCGGGGCGCGGACGATCGGTGGCGTCGATCGCCACGATATCGGCACCGGCAGCGACGCAGGCGCGGGCGTGACGCAGCGTCGGCGTGATGTAGACGCCCTCATGCCCATCCTTCCACAGGCCGATGACGGGAACCTCACAGCGACCCTTAATGGCGGCAATGTCGGCAAGGCCCTGGCAGCGAATAGCGGCGGCTCCGCCGAGCTCGCAAGCGCGAGACATTTGCGCCATGGTCTCGGGCGTACGAAGCGGCTCGCCCATATACGCCTGAACGCTCACGACGAGCTTGCCCTTCAGGGATTGAATCAAAGGATCGACGGTCATAAGGCTGCAACCTTTCTCAGAACAGCCTCCCGAGGCGTGTTGTCTCGGGAGGCTCCTACAGCAGATACGTTTACTTCAACGAGGCGAGAAGATGCTCAGCGGCACCGATGAGCGGAGCATCGCCCTCCAGAGAACCGATGAGGATCGGCGTGTCCTGAAGCGGATCGAGCGCCTGGCTGGCATAGCCCTCGTGCACCGAATCCTTCCATGTCTGCGAACGCCAATCGGGACCTTGGTGAATCACGCCGCCCGAAAGCACGATGACCTCAGGGTCCAGGATGTTAGCGAGCGAGCCCAAGCTGGCACCCAGCGCAAAGCCGGCGTCATGGATGACCTCGGTCGCCTTTGCGTCGCCCGCACGGCACAGGTCGTTTACGTCGCGGCCGACCGAAGGACGGCTGGGGTCAACGCGACCAAAGCGCTCGTCATACATTCGACCAATGGAAGTGCCCGAAGCAACCGACTCCAGATGGCCAGAACGCCCGCAGGCGCAGGGAATGCCGGCGGCAGCCGAGCACTCGATGTGGCCCATATGGCCAGCAGCACCATGGAAGCCCTGCATCACGCGGCCGTTCTCGACATATGCGCCGCCGATGCCCGTACCGATGCCAAGACACAAGACGGAGAACTTGCCCTTGCCGACGCCCCAGTGGGCCTCGCCCAGAGCATGAGCCTGCACGTCGCCTACAACGGCAACGGGAAGACCGAGGTCCTCGCGCAGACGTGGCCCCAACTGAACGCCGGACCAGCCGGGCATGATCTCATTGGCATACGCGATGGCGCCCGTCTTGGGATCGACGACGCCGGCGGCACCGATACCGACGCCAAGGACCTCGACATCGGGATTCGCCTCGAGAGCAGCCTTGATGGACGCCTCGATACGCTGGAAGACGGCCTCGCCGCCCTCTTGGGCCTCGGTGGGAACCTCAGCTTCAAAGACCGGATGGGGCACGCCGCCATCAGTCGGATACTCCATAATGGCAGTCGCAATCTTGGTGCCGCCGATATCGACGGAGCAAACGTACTTGTTCTCCATGTCGCTCTCCTTAGGAGATAAAAAACAACTACAGGAAATGAAGGCGGTGTTATCGCCGCAACTTAGTAAAGGTTTCCCAGGTGCCCGAGGTTGGGGTGAAAGTGGTCGGGCGTTGACCTAATGGGTCACGCCCGACCACTTGAGCCCCAAGATCGGGTGCCTGGGAAAGCTTTACAGGAGACCGTTGTCCTGGAGGACCTTCTTAATCGCCTCGACGTTCTCGCCGGTCATGGCCTTCACCGGGCGCGGCATGGTCGGGCTGTCGAAGATACCCATGAGGTTCATAGCGGTCTTGAAGGCGCCGACGCCACCGGCATAGCCCTGGACGCCCGAGGTGACATCCCAGATGTGCGAAATCTCATTGAGGCGATCCTGCTCGGCCTTGACGGTAGCCCAGTCACCAGCCTGAGCGGCCTTCCACTGACGCACGTAGCCCTCGGGCTCAACGTTGGCGAGACCCGGGACGGAACCGTCGGCGCCACCGAGGTAGGCGCCGTCGACAACAACCTCGTGGCCGGTGAGAATGCTCATCGGATGGCCGTTCTTCTCGTTCTCCTGAACGAGGTAGCGGAACGAGATGTCATCACCCGAGGAATCCTTGACGCCGGCCAGAACGCCCTCGGCGCCGAGCTTGGCAAGGAGCTTCCAGGGGAGCTTGGTGTGAACGCAGACGGGAATGTCATAGGCAAAGATGGGCAGGTCGAGTTCCTCGTGCAGGATGCGGAAGTGCTCCTCGACCTCGGTCATGCCCTGCAGGGCATAGAACGGGCAGGTGGCGACGAGGGCATCGGCGCCCAGCTCCTGGGCGACCTTGCCGTGCTCGATCATGCGCTCGGTCTCGGTATCGATGATGCCGACCAGAACGGGAACGCGATGGTCGACGATACGGACGGCCTCGGCGATAATCTGGCGACGGCGCTCGTCGGTGGAGAAGACGACCTCGCCCGAGGATCCCAAGAAGAACAGGCCATCGACGCCAGCATCGATCATGCGGTTGATGCTGCGCTCAAAGGAGGCAACGTCAAGCTGGTGATCTTCGGTATCGGGAACAACGACGGGAGGGATAACGCCGGTGAATTTCTGAGTTGCCACAAGAATCTCCTTAGTTGTCTGGCGGGCGGCCCTATGCCACCCACTCTTGTTGGCAGTGTCCAGGCCGTCTAGGCCAAAGAACACGAGTAGAACGTTTGGTTAAAAAAGTCGACGACTTCGTTTTCGAACGCATTGATGCGCTCGTGAGCGTATTTTGCATAGATGATATGCCTCCGGTCACACTCAAGACCGTTGAATACGGCAAACTGATCCTTGGGATCGCTCACGGTATCCATAAGCGACGTGCCCATGAGCACCGATCCGCGCACCCGAGACGACAGCGCCTCGAGACCGCCAGGAAGCGGATTGGCAACCGCCGTGCAGGCGAGGCCCCGCTCGTCCAGAGCAGAAACCGCCAGCGCGACTCCGCCGCCAAGACCCTCGCCCCATGCAAAGATGCGGTCGGGGTCCATGCCATCAAGATTGCGCGCCACCTTCGCCAGCGCGCAACCCCAACGGACGCGCTCGACAAAAGCGGGCGAAGAAATCCCCCGCTGCAGGTCGTCCGCACCAGCAACATCGTCATCCAGCGCGAGGACGGCATACCCCATGGCGGCAAATCTCGTCATGTGATGCCAGCCGCGCACAGGCCGATCGATGTCGTGGAACATCAGGCACAACGGCACACGCTCAGATACTCGGGCACGACCAGCGGGCTCAATCAAGCGGCCGTGTACGACATCCCCGCCGACCTCAAAGGAGACCTCGGAGTAGCACGCGCACGGATTGGCGAAATCAATCGCCGTAACGGTCAACCCGCAAACCTCAGGATTCGATACGGCTGTACACAAATCGGAAATATCCACCGAAGTATCGCCGCGCCAATCCCGGAAATCGGAGAGCTTTGACGAAACCGTCCCGGGAATCCCCGTAAGCTCGGGGACAATCAGCTCATCGACATTGCTTTCGCACTTAGACATGAGCCTCCCCTCCCTTGCAGAAAAACGGAATGATCAGATCGTCAAAGTCCTGAATCTCCTCGTGGCCAAAGCCCTCAAAGAACTCATGGCGCTTCTCGCAGGTCAGGTTGTTGTAGACCGCAAACTGCGTCGCCGGCGGGCAAACGATATCGGCAGTTCCCGTGCCAAACAGCACGGGGCATTTGACCATGGGGGCGAAGTTCTTGGAGTCGAAGTACGCAAGCTTTGCATAGGCTTCATCAATACGAGTCGAGTCCTCATCAAACCAGCGCGACCAATAGCGAAGGCCCTCGTAGGCAATATCATCGGCATCCAAATCCCAGACCAGGCGGAAATCCGACAGGAAGGGATAGAGGATGGCGGCGCGATTGATAAGCTCGCTGTTAAGCGCGCAGGTCGCAATACCCAAGCCGCCGCCCTGCGATGCGCCATTCACAAATACGCGGGCAAAATCGATGCCCTCGAGCTCGCGAACGATACGGCATAGGATGCGGATGTCCTGATGCAAGCGGACATAGTAGAGGTTGGCCGGGTCGCCGTCGATACCGGCGACGATATGGCCCGCGACCGTTGTGCCCTCAAATCCACCAATGTCCTCGGAGGGACCTCCTTGGCCAGGACAATCGAGAGCGATCAGCGCCATGCCCATACCAGCAAACGACGCCTGCTCAAACCAGCTGCGGCTTGCACCCGGATACCCATGGAACTGAAGCACCAATGGCACGGGCTCGTCCGAGACGGGCTTAAGGTACTTGGCATGCAGGCGGGCGCCGCACATACCGGTAAACCAGAGGTCGAAAAGCTGGCAAGTCACAGCATCGGCGACCGATGCCGCCTCAATCGCATAGTCAAGCCCAACGGCGTCGGCCTCGGCCATGCGATCTTTCCAAAAGAAATCGAAATCTGATGGACGGGGCATGGCGCCTCGATATTCACCAAATTGCTGCTGTAGCTCCTGAGCACTTGGCATGGCTCGTGAACCCAACCTTTCGAAATCGCAACGGAGGTGCGCCCGGCAAGGGAACCGGGCGCACGGGAGGGAAAGCGAACTTACTCGCCGAGCTTGGGGTGCAGCAGCGACGGCGCAGCGCCGAGCAGCATCTTGGTGTAGGGGTCCTGGGGGTGCTGGAAGACCTGCTTGGCCTCGCCCTGCTCGACGATCTTGCCACCATTCATGACGATGATGTCGTCGGATATATAGCGGACCGTCTGGATGTCATGGCTAATGAACACCATGGCCAGGCCGAGCTCCTTCTTAAGGTCGGTCAGCAGGTTGAGAATCTGCGCGCGGACCGAAACGTCCAGAGCCGAGGTGGGCTCATCGGCGATGATAGCGTCGGGGTTCAGCGACAGGGCACGGGCAATTGCCACGCGCTGGCGCTGACCACCCGAAAGCTGGCCGGGAAGAACCTCGGCGGCAGAGCTGGGCAGACCGGTAAGCTCCAGGAGCTCCTTGACGCGCTTCTCCTGCTCTGCCTCGGTGCCCAGGTTGTGGACGCGCATGGGGTCGAGCAACTGCTCGCGAACGACCATGCGGGGGTTGAGCGCCGTGGCCGGGTTTTGGAACACGACCGAGATGACGCGACCCATGTGGCGACGGTCCTCGGCGGTACGCTTGGTAACGTCCTTGCCCTTAAAGTAGACCTTGCCGCTCGTGGGGGCCTGCAGGCCGCACATGACGTTGGCGGTGGTGGACTTGCCGCAACCGGACTCGCCGACGATGCCGATGGTCTGTCCGGGCATGAGCTTAATCGTTACACCCTGGACGGCGTGAACCAGGTTGGGGTGCAGAATCGAGCCGGTACGGGTCCTAAAGGTGACGTGAACATCATCAAGGAAGATGATCGGCTCGACGCCGTTGACTGCGGTCTCGCTCATCTACATCACCTCCGCGTGAGGGGTCAAACCATTTGCCTTGAGCACCTCGTCGGGGAGCTCGGAATAGAAGTGCTCGGTGCCAGGCACGCGCTTGAAGACCGGACGGGTGTCCAGGCCAATGCGCGGATGGCTCGAGCGGGGCGCGAAGCGATCGCCCTTGGGGAAATCGCGCGGGCTCGGAACGGCGCCGGGCACCTGGTGCAGGCGGCCCGAACCGCTCTCGATGGACAGAACGGAGCCCAGAAGACCGCGGGTGTACTCGTGAATCGGGTTGGTGAGCAGCTCCTTGGTGGGCGCCTGCTCGATAACCTGACCGGCGTACATAACCGTGATGTTATGGGCAACCTCGGCGACCAGAGCCAAGTCGTGCGAGACGAAGATCATGGCAAAGCCGAGCTTGGCCTGAAGATCGTTGAGCAGCTTGATGACCTGCTTCTGGACGGTAACGTCCAGAGCGGTCGTGGGCTCGTCGCAGATAACCAGCTTGGGGTCGCGGGTAAGAGCCATAGCGATCAGGACGCGCTGACGCTGGCCGCCGGAAAGCTCGTGCGGATAGCTCTCGAGCGTACGCTTGGGATCGAGTCCAACGAGCTCCAGGAGCTCCTCGGCGCTGCGGGTGCCGCCGCGCTTGGTGAGCTGCTTCATCTGAGCGGAGATGAGCATCGAGGGGTTGAGCGAGGACAGAGCGTCCTGATAAACCATGGCGATATCGGTACCGCGCAGGCCGAACCACTCCTTCTTGCTCATCTTGAGCAGGTCACGGCCTTCCCAGAGGACCTCGCCGGAAAGATGCTCGTCCTCATCGGTCAGGCCCATGATGGCCAGCGTGGTGATGGACTTACCGCAACCGGACTCGCCCACCAGACCCATGGTCTGACCGGGGCGGACATCAAAGTTGACATGGTCGACGACGTTGATATCACCGTGGTGCTCAAACTGGATGCAGAAATCGCGGACCGAAAGGATCGGCTCGACAGACTCATCGGGCACGTGGCGGTCGTTACGCTTGAGCTCGACATCGCGCAGGGCGCCAAGGCGAGCGGAGAGGGACTGAGCCTGCTCCTTGTAGGCACGAACGGGGTCGGAGACCAGCAGGTCGGCCTCGCGGCGCTTGGAAGAATCGGTCGGATCCAGGGCAGCGGAGGGAGCGGCGGCCATAGCGTCGGTAATGCCCTCGGACAGGATGTTGAGTGCCAGGCAGGTGATCATAATGGCCAGGCCCGGGAACAGCGCCTGCCACCAACGGCCGGCGAGCACGCCACCGCGGGCGTCGGCAAGAATGTTGCCCCACGTAGCGGTGGGCTCCTGGATGCCAGCGCCGATGAAGGTCAGCGAAGCCTCGAAGATGATGGCGTCTGCGACCAGGGTGACGGTAAAGACCATGATCGGGGCGATGCAGTTGCGCAGAACATGCTTGATCAGAATCCACGGAGCCTTGGCGCCGGACACGATGACCGCGCGGACATAGTCCTCGCCGTACTCGGACACGATGTTGGCGCGCACGATACGGGCGATCTGCGGGGTGTACATAAAGCCGATCGCAAAGATGATCGACGGCACGGAATTGCCCAGGATGGAAACGAAGACGGCTGCGAGGGCGATACCCGGGATGGACATGATGATGTCCAGGATACGCATGATCGCCTCAGAGACAGACTTGCGCGAAACCGCCGCAAGAGCGCCGACAACAGAGCCGCAGACCAAAGCCATGGCGGTAGCACCAAAGCCGATGATCAGCGAGTAACGGCCGCCGTAGAGCATACGCGAAAGGATGTCGCGGCCCTTGTCGTCGGTACCGAAGATAAAGCCGCCACCAGGCGCCTGGCGCGCGGTGAAAATATCGACCGGGCTATAGGGGGCAAGCAGGGGTGCCAGGATCGCAGTCAGGGCGACCAGCACCAGCACGACGGCGGCAATCTTAGAAGATAGCGCCATCTTCTTCCAGCCACCGAGCTTGAGCCCCTTGGAAGCAGCCTTCTCGAGCTGCTCGGTTTGCTTCTCTCGAATCTTTACCATAATCTACACCGTCCTGATGCGCGGGTTGATGAGCAGGTAGAGCATGTCAACCACGATGTTGATGATGATGAAGGCAAGAGCAACGACGATGACGACGCCCTGAACCAAGTTCGCCTCGTTGCCCTGAACGCCCTGCAGAATCGCGGTACCCATGCCCGGGAGGTTGAAGATAACCTCAATGACGACGGCACCGCCCATGAGGTAGCCGATCTTAAGGCCGAGGGTGGTGACCGGGGTAATCAGCGCATTGCGAAGAACGTTGATACCGACGACGACCTTTTCGGGAACGCCGGCACCGCGAGCCATACGGACATAGTCCTTATCGAGCTCCTCGACCATGGCGGTACGCACGATACGAGTCATCTGGCCCGTCAGCGGAAATGCCAAGGCGATGGCGGGCATGATCATGCGTCCCAGATAACCAGCCGGATTCGTGGTGAAGTGAGGCAGGGCGCCCGATGCCGGGAGCACCTTAAGGTAGGAAGAGAACAGCAAAATCAACAGAACGGCAAGCCAGAACGACGGGGTTGCCAAGCCGGCAATGGAAAAGACGCGGATCACTTGGTCCGGCCATTTATCGCGATACAGTGCCGCGATGACGCCGAGCAAAAACGAAACGACCGCGCCGATGGCAAGACCGATAAAGGTCAGCTGCATCGTGACGGGCAGGGCCGTGGAGATGCGCTTGGCAACAGAGTTACGAGCAGCGCCGTAGGTGCCCATGTCGCCGTGGATCAAGTCGCCCATATAGCGCACATAACGCACGGGCCAGGGGTCGTCCAGACCATACTTCTCATGGTACTCGGCAACCGCCTCGGGCGAGGCACCGTCACCCAACGCCGTGTAGGCGGGGTCGGTCTTGGAGAACGACATAAGGAAGAACACCAGGACGGTGACGCCCAATGCCATGATCGGCAGCGCGACAAGACGCCTTCCAATCAAACGTAGAAAGTTGTTCACGTTCTCTCCCCTTTCTTTTGTCGGTAGGACCAACTGGTATATGAGTACGGATACTCATTACAAGACCCGAGCGACATCGTTGCCGCCCGGGTCTTTGTTTCAACTATGAGGATACGGTCTCAACGACCGGTATCCTGCATATAGACTCAAGCGAGTCTTACGCCTTGATGGTCGCGACGCCCTTAAAGGACATGCTCGTCGTGCCGATGCCCTTGAAACCATCGAGGGCCTCGCCGTTGGGCGCGGTGGACGGATCGTCCCAAGAAGCAGAGACGGTCTTGACGTGGACAACGGGGTACAGAACGGCGTTGTCGGCGATGATGTCGAAGCACTCGTTCCACTTCTTCTGCTGCTCGTCGCCCTCGGCGGCAAGAGCCTCGTCCATGAGTCCGTGGAGCTTCTCCCACTCAGCGGACTCCTTCCACGGGCAACGGGTCTGCATCCAGACGTTGTCGCCAAACCACCAGTTGAGCAGCAGGTCGGGGTCAGCGCCGAAGCAGGAAGGATCGCCAGGGGCAAGGAGGATATCGTAAGCCTCGCCGCCGTCGATGGCAGCGTAGGTGGCCGGCGAGGTATCGGTCTGGATGGTCACATCGAAGCCGAGAGCGTCAAGGTCGTTCTTGACCTGGGCAGCCATGCCCTTGATCTGCTCGTTATCGGTGGTGCGCAGGGTGATGGCGCCCGGGGTGATGCCGGACTCCTCGATGAGCTTCTTAGCCTTCTTGGCGTCGGTCTTGTACACCGTGGAGGCCTCATGATAGTTGGTAAAGCTCTTGGGCAGGTAGCAGCTGGCGGCGGTAGCAAGGCCGGCGAAGGTGTTGCTGATCATCTTCTCGGTGTCGAGCGCATACATAACGGCCTGACGGACCTTGACGTCGTTCCAAGGCGCCTTGGCGACGTTGAACATGATGAAGCGGGTACCGAAGCCCTGAACGTTGTCAATCTTGCAGCCAGCGCTCTCGAGCTGATCGACGGCGTCAGCGGTAACGAGCTCCATGACGAGCGTGGAGCCTTCCTGCTGAGCAGTGACGCGAGCGGTGGGGTCGGTCAGGATGCTGTACTGGATCTTCTCGTCCTCGGCAGCATACTCACCGTTGTACTCGGGGTTGGGAACCAGGGTGATCTCGGTGTCGGAGATGGCATCGTACATCCAGGGGCCGGAGCCGATCGGCTGCTTGGCGCGATCCTCCTCGGCCTGGGTGGCCGGGGTAACGCGGATGATGGCCAGACGATCCTTGAGCAGGGAGAAGTTGGGGACCTTGGTCTTGACCGTCACGGTACTGGCGTCCTTGGCCTCGATGGACTCGAAAGGCTGGAAGAACGGAGCATAGGTAGCGGAAGCGGCGCAAGCGTTGTAGGAAGCCACAACGTCGTCAGCGGTGACCTCAGTGCCATCGGAGAACTTGGCGCCCTTACGGATGGTGACCTCGAAGGTGGTGTCATCCACAGACTTGGGATCGTCAGTAGCGAGCTCGTTGAAAGTGCTGTAGTCGTGGTAATCGATGCCGTAGAGGCCCTCGATGACATGCCAGTTGGCACCCAGGCCAACAGCGGAACCGGTGGTGGCGGGATCGAAGCTGGACGGAGCGTAAGCGGAACCAGCGGTGATCACGCCGCCGCCACGGTTGGCGGAATCGGTGGAGCCGGAAGCGGAACCCTCGTCGCTAGAGCTGCCACCGCAGCCAGTGAGACCAAGGCCGGCGACAGCAGCGACGCTGCCGGTGAGGCCGAGGAACGAACGCCTGGACATACCTTTGTTGATGATGGCCATGTCTTCTCCTATCAGTAGAGAATCTTACTCGGGAGCACCTAGACTTGCCCCCGCGCAACTTGCGGACGATATATACCTTACCTACCGACGAACCCAACTGAGGTGCCGCGCTCGGCGACCGATACATACATCCGCTTGAACGGTATTTACTACCGTTCACCGAATTCATTGACAAATGATTCGCCAGACAGTATGTATCGACGAGGTGAGATATCAGTCTTCGTCAACCCGCAGGATAGCAGGGTTTTCACTTGGGTTAGTCAAACGTTTTAGCGTTAATAAAACCCGAAACCAGCAGGCAATCATGGCGAAATAAATGGTTGAAAATGACGCAATCATGTATATCAGCTGTTTAGGCTCGTGTTTAGTTTTCGGATTGCTTTGCCGCCGCCCCGGAACGCTCGGCATCCCACGCAACGATCGTCTCGTGAACCGCTTTGGCGACATCGGCAGGAATGCCTCGAACTTCCGCGATCTCTTGCTCGCTCGCCGCGCGCAAACGCTTCATCGAGCCAAAATGACGCATAATGGCACGTTTTCTGGTGGGTCCCACCCCTGGAACGTCATCGAGTATCGAAACCGTCATGGCCTTATCGCGCAGCTCGCGATGGAATGTAATTGCAAAACGGTGCGATTCATCGCGAACCTGTTTGATTAGATAGAGCGAAGCAGACCCGGTCGGCAGCACGACGGGCGTCTCGTCCCAAGGCACGAAAACCTCCTCATCGGCCTTTGCCAAGCCGCAAACTGGTATATCGAGCCCCAGGGCCTCAAGTTGTTTGATCGCAGCCGTCAATTGCGGTTTGCCGCCGTCGACAACAAGCAGATCGGGCCGCGAGCCAAAGCGCTCATCGGCCATGCGTTCGGGAGCGTAGCGTCGTCCCAAAACCTCGGACATCGACACGAAGTCGTTTGCCTCGTCCAATTCGGCCTGAATTTTAAAACGACGGTACTGGCTCTTGTCAGCGCGCCCGTTGGTAAACACTACCATCGAGGCGACGGTAAAGGTTCCGTGCAGCGTCGAGATATCGAAGCACTCGATACGCATCGGCGGCGCCGGCAGCGCCAGCGCGCTTTCGAGCTCCAGGAGCGCTTGATTGGTGCGGTCGTCAGCGTACCCCGTTCGCATCATGTAGCGCATGAGGGCATGGCGCGCATTTTTGGATGCCATAGCGAGCAAACGGTGCTTTTCGCCACGCTGCGGCCTATGGAGATGGCAGGAACGCTCGCGCTTGCCTGCAAGCCACTCCCCCAGCGCCTCCGCATCCTCAAGCTCGACGGAGAGGTTGACCTCAGCTGGAATATCAGCCGTCTCATCGTAATAGCGTTTAAGAAAGCCCGACTGGAGCTCTTCCTCGTCAACATCAAGACCCTTGTCGAGAATGAACTCGCAGGTGCGAACTGTTCGGCCCTCGCGAACGACGAAGACGCAAGCGGCGGAGATGGTCTCTTCGCGATAGAAACCGATGACATCGATATCGACACTGGAGGGAAAAACGACTTGCTGACGATCGTCCAGACCCCTGATGACCTCCAAACGACGTTTGACGCGTGCCGCGCGCTCAAAGTCGAGCGCCTCGGCGGCATCCGTCATCTCGGAGGTCAGCTCATCGACGACATCCTTGCGATGGCCCGACAAAAAGCGCTCGACACGCTTGACGTTCTTGGCATAGTCTGCCGGGGAAATCGCACCGACACACGCACCCGGTCCGCGCCCGACATGGTAGTCAAAGCAGGGGCGCCCGTTTTGCGCGCAAATCATATTGACGATGTCTTCCTCGCCCTTGTGGGACTCGACGATACGGCGGCAACGACGCCACTCCGCACAGGATGCGGAGCAAATGGGAATAACCTTGCGCAGCGTATCTATCGTCTCACGTGCCGCACGGCTATCGGTATAGGGTCCAAAATAGCGCGTTCCCGGCTTATGACGCTCACGCGTGTATTTGATAGCGGGATACAGGTCGCCCTTTGTAATGGCGATAAAGGGGTAGCTCTTGTCGTCCTTGAGGTCGACGTTAAAGTACGGATGGTACTGACCAATCAAATTGCGCTCGAGCACCAACGCCTCATGCTCGGTCTCCACCACGATATAGTCAAAGCTCGCCACCAGCTGCATCATCAGCGGGATCTTTTGACGCTCATCCTGCAGTGTCACGTATTGACGCATGCGGGCGCGTAGGTTTTTCGCCTTGCCCACGTAGATGACATCGCCCTTGGCGTCTTTCCAAAGGTAGCAGCCGGGCTGCGTGGGAACGCGCGAAACCTGCTCGGCAAGCGTTGGAATGTTGTCGTGACCGGCCACGCGCACCTACTTGCGACGAAGCAGCGCCGAGACCTCGGGCATCTTAAGAACGACGGCAAGGCCAAAGGTAACAGCAAGCGAGACGACACCCGCAACGCAAACGTAGCCAAGAGTAATCAGAATCGAGCCGCCAAGTGCCCCGACAAAGTGCTCAAGCGCCCACATGACGCCGGCGCCTGCGGCAGCACCCAGGCCACCGAGCAAAAGGCCAAAGAAACCGCCATGCAGGATAGATTTGACCTGAAGGCCACGCAGACGACGACGCAGCCACCACAGCGAACAACCGACCAAGATCACGTAGTCAACGACATACGAAAGCGCGATTGCCGGCATACCGAAGCCCAGCACAACGCCAAACAGCAGAACCGAGCCGGCCTGGCCGATGGCGGAATATAGGCAATAGCGGCTATAGGGCTTCATGTCGAGCAAGGCAGAGAAGCTCTTCTGCATCAATACGACCACGCCGTAGAGCGGCAGCGAGAACGCCAGGTAGACAAGGAACTCGGACACCAGCGCCACGCCGGACTCATCAAACTTGCCGGCACAGTAAATCATGTTGAGCGGACGCGCGAAGACAATCAGGTACAGCGTGAACGGAATCAGGAAGAACAGCATCTGGGCGACGCCACGCGAAATGCCCGTGCGAACGCTGTCGTAATCCTTCTCCTGTGCGTCGTGAGAAAGCTCGGTATAGAGCGCCGTCGAAAGCGAGGCGGCAATCAGCGCGTAGGGCAGCGTGTACCACAGACGCGCATAGGCGATGACGGAAGGACCAGTCTCGGGCTGGACCACCAGCGCGGCAGCGTTGGTGATAGAAGTCGAGACAAACATGCACACCGTGGCGAGCAGCGTCGGGATACCGAGCGCAATCGTCTGGCGCAGTGCGGGGTCCTTAAAGTCGATATGGATATGGGGATGCACGCCGTGCTTACCAAGCGCGGGGATCTGACATGCCATCTGAACAAAGACACCGAGGGTCGTACCGGCCGCAATCAAGATGATGCCGGCACGTTCGCCAAACTGTGCGGACACGGGCGCAAAACCCATAAAGCTCGCAATGACGATCACATTGTTGAGGACCGGGGCAAACGTCGACCAGAAGTAGTCGCGGTGTGCGTTGAGAACGCCCGAGAACACCGAGCCCAAACCATAAAACAGAATCTGGATGGCAAAGAAACGGAACATGAACGCAGCGGTATCCATGCTGCCGCCGTCACCCGAAAGGAACGATTGCGTCCAGATAAAGCCCGGGGCGAACACAGTCCCCAGCAACGAAATGCCACCCAGCACCAAAAGCAGAATGCCAAGCAGGTTGCCCACGTACTCGTTCGAGGCCTCGCGACCCTGCTCACGCCTCACGCCCATGTACACGGGCAAAAAAGCCGTCACGAGCATGCCGCCCATCACGAGTTCGTAGAGCATATTGGGCAGGTTGTTGGCGACCTGATAGGAGGACGAGAGTAGCGACATGCCGATAGCGGCCGCCATTGCCCACGTGCGGATAAAACCGGTGACGCGAGACACGATGGTCAGGATGGTCATAAGCCCGGCGGAACGACCAACCGTGGAGTAGTCCGACGAGCCCATGTCGTCAGTGTCATCTCGCGACGAAGAAGCCTCAGGCGCGGGCGTCTGAGAAGCCGAACGCTTTGCAAAGTGAGCCCCGCGCTTCGATTCTTCCTGCGGCATCGTTCAGTCCTCTCTCGTGATCGGGGCAACCGTCGCCCCGCAAAATGCAACTAAGTCGTCGGGGGCAAGCTCAAGCTGATAGCCACGCTTACCGCCTGAGATAAAAATGGTATCCCAAAGGACGCATGTCTCATCGATCAGCGTCCGAAAGCGTTTTTTCATGCCGACTGGACTGCAGCCGCCCCGGACATACCCCGTCGCGGCAAGCAAGTCCTTAACATGCATCATGGTCAGCGACTTTTCGCCAGCGGCGCGCGCGGCGGCCTTTAGGTCAAGCTCGTCGGCAACGGGAATACAGCACACAACGTGTTCATTGGACGGCGCCACGCAAACCAAGGTCTTAAAACCCTGGCCAGGCTCCTCGCCAAGTTGTTCCGAAATTGCAACGCCTAAACCCGCCGACTCATCGCCATCGTCTTCATACGTATGGAGAATATAGGAGATGCCGGCGTTTTCCAGCTCGCGCATCGCATTGGTTTTCGGCGTCTTTGCAGCCTTTGCCATGGCATGTCCCTTCCCTCGCATTCGAACGTAACGCCTAAGTATATGTCCAATGTAGCCGCATACGTCATCTCGACACACAGAAGCGCCACCGAATCGAAAGGAATCGGTGGCGCTTCTCGCATGACGGCGTCTCTTTACTGGGCGTCGAGTTGTGCTTGACGCTCGCGGTCGCGCTCGAGCAGCGGGGCCAAGAACTTGCCCGTGTAACTCTGTGAACATGCCGCGACCTGCTCTGGCGTACCCGAGACCACGACAGTTCCGCCGCCATTGCCGCCCTCGGGGCCCATATCGATCAGACGGTCGGCAACCTTGATGACATCGAGATTGTGCTCGATCACCAGAACCGTGTTGCCCGCATCGACCAGGCGCTGCAGCACGTCGAGCAGCTGGCGGACATCCTCAAAATGGAGACCGGTCGTCGGCTCATCCAGAATGTAGAACGTCTTACCCGTCTGACGGCGGTGGAGTTCCTTGGCGAGCTTTACGCGCTGTGCCTCGCCACCCGAAAGCGTCGTTGCCGGCTGGCCCAAGCTCACATAACCCAAGCCCACATCATACAGAGTCTGGAGCTTACGCTTAATCTGAGGAATATTGCCAAAGAAAGCCAGCGCCTCGGTGACGCTCATGTCGAGCACGTCAGAGATGGTCTTACCACGGTAGGTGACCTCAAGCGTCTCGCGATTATAGCGCTTGCCGCCGCAGACCTCGCAGGGGACATAGATATCGGGAAGGAAGTGCATCTCGATCTTGATTTGTCCGTCGCCCTTGCATGCTTCGCAGCGGCCGCCGCTCACGTTAAAGGAGAAACGTCCGGGCGAGTAGCCGCGCGCCTTCGACTCCGGTGTGCTCGCAAACAGCGCGCGCAGATCATCCCACAGGCCAATGTACGTAGCGGGATTGGAACGCGGTGTGCGGCCGATCGGCGACTGGTCAATGTCGATCACCTTATCGATGCACTCGATACCCTCGAGCTTTTTGTACGGGCCCACGGGACGCGTCGAGCGATGAATGGCATTCGTAAGGGCAGGCGCGATGGTGTCGGTAACCAGGGAGCTCTTGCCCGATCCCGACACGCCGGTAACGACCGTAAGCGTACCGAACTCAATCTTGGCGGTAACGTTTTTGAGGTTGTTGGCACGGGCGCCCGTGATCTTAAGGCAGCCTCGACCGGGCTTGCGGCGCTTGTCGGGAACCCGAATCATTCGCTTGCCAGTCAGGTAGGCACCCGTCATCGAATCGGGGCACGCCATGATATCGGCAGGCGTTCCCGCGGCGACCACGTGTCCGCCGTTCACGCCCGCGCCGGGGCCCATGTCGATCACATAGTCGGCAGCACGAATCGTATCCTCATCATGCTCGACGACGATGACGGTGTTGCCGATATCGCGCAGGCGCTCAAGTGTCTTGATCAGGCGCTCGTTATCGCGCTGATGAAGGCCGATCGATGGCTCGTCCAAAATGTACAGGACACCCATGAGACCGGCGCCGATCTGCGTTGCCAGGCGAATGCGCTGGGCCTCGCCTCCGGAAAGCGTCGCCGAGGCACGGTCGAGGGTCAGATAGTCGAGTCCGACATCGACCAGAAAGCGCAGGCGCTCCAGGATTTCCTTAACAATGCGCCCGCCGATAAATTGTTGGCGCTCGGTAAGCTCCAGGCCCTCAAAAAACTCGAGCGACTCGCGGCACGACAGGCAGCAGACCTCGTAAATGGACTTACCGCCTACGGTAACAGCGAGCATCTCGGGGCGCAGACGAGCACCATGGCAACTCGAGCACGACTCCTCGCGAATGTACTTCTCCAAGCGCGCCCTGGTGTTCTCATTCGTCGTCTCGTTATAGCGCTCGTACAGGATATTGCGCACGCCCGAGAACTTGGTGTCCCACTGGCTGCGACGCCCATCGAGCTTTTGATAGTCGACCGAAATCTTCTGGTCGCCCATGCCGTCTAAAAACGCGCGACGCACCCGCGGAGGCAGATCCTCCCACGGCGTACCGACGCTCACCTTAAAGTGTTTGCAGACCGCAGCGAAAATCTGCGGATAGTAGTTAGAGTTGCCAAACAGGCTGCCAAAGACCCCGTCGGCGATCGACTTCGAGGGGTCTTCGATTAGCGCTTCGGCATCGACCGTCTTCTTAAAGCCCAGGCCATCGCACTCGGGGCACGCGCCATAGGGCGCGTTGAACGAAAAATCACGCGGCTGAAGATCGTCAATGGAGTGTCCATGCTCCGGGCACGCCAAGGCCAACGAATACTCCAGCAGCTCGCCCTCGGTCCCCTCGGGAGCATCACGATCGGGCAGCATGTACACGTTTACATTGCCGTGAGCCAGCGCGGTCGCCTGCTCAACAGACTCGGCGATACGGCCCAGAGAGTTCTCGCGGATCACGATGCGATCGACCACGACCTCGATATCGTGCTTAAACTTCTTGTCCAGATCGATCGGATCGTCGAGCGAGCGCACTTCACCGTCGACACGCACGCGGCTAAAGCCCTCGGCGCGAAGGTCCTCAAACAGTTTAGTGTACTCGCCTTTTCGCCCGCGCACCACCGGTGCCAGCACAAACGCGCGGCGACCCTCCCCCGCGGCCAAGACCTTGTCGGCAACCTGGTCGGTCGTCTGGCGCTCAATGACGCGGCCGCATTCGGGACAGTGAGGGGTGCCCACACGGGCGAACAGCAGGCGCAGATAGTCGTAAATCTCGGTTACGGTGCCAACCGTCGAGCGAGGGTTTTTAGACGTCGTCTTTTGGTCGATCGACACCGCCGGCGAAAGGCCGTCGATTGAATCCAAGTCGGGTTTGTCCATCTGGCCCAAGAACTGGCGCGCATAGCTCGAAAGGCTCTCGACGTATCGACGCTGGCCCTCGGCATAGATAGTGTCGAATGCCAGCGAACTCTTGCCCGAGCCAGAAAGACCGGTAATGACCACGAGTTGGTCACGCGGAATGGAAACATCGATATCACGGAGGTTGTGCTCACGAGCGCCGCGAATAACGATAGAAGAATCAGACATGGAAGCTCCTTGCCCCCTATTGCATCGAATCATACTGCCGATGAGTTTAGCGCACTCGACGCGCACAGATGTTCGTAATACAAGATTCGCAGACCTTTAGCTTTGCGTATCGGGCGCTTTGTTTCTCGAAATGCCGTGGAAAGGTTACAGTAATCTAATGCTGAACTTAATTTGCTGTACCAGAGGAACGTCCATGACCGAAGATATCCCCCTTGAAATCACTTCGAGCGACATGGCCAATCTGCCCATATTCATCGCCGTCCTTATCGTGGCCGCCGTCGTCGTGCGCGTGTATTTTTCAATCAAACGCAACGAAAAGCCACCCATTGCCCGCGTCTTTTGGTGCGCGACGCTCCTCATCCCGCTCGGCGTGGTAGCTGCATGGGTTACGAATCAATTGCTCGTAAATGAGGGCAGCTCCCTATGGGTCCTTTCTTATTCGGCGCTCGGTGCTGCCGCCGTCATGCTTCTTGTCGAGCCCTTGGTTTCGGGACTTATCGACCAAACCGACCTTGCGACGGGAACGGTTGCCTGTATTTGCCGTGACATCCTTGTCATCGCCGCTGTTTCAGCGCTCTCGTTCGTTTCACTCGAAATTGCCTGCAACGAAACGTTCTATCGCATTCCCGCCAACTCATTCGGGTTTTCCGTCGGGCTGCTCGCGACGGTTCTGCTCTCCCTTTATTTGGTGGGGCAGCGTCATGGAGGCGTCATGGCCCTCGTGCCCGTCGTCTGTTGCATCCTTGGCATTGCCGAGCACTTCGTCATAACGTTTAAAGGCGAAGCCATCCTGCCAAGCGATATCTTGGCCCTTGGCACCGCAATGGAAGTGAGCGAGGGATACGAGTTTACCTTTACCGCCGGAATCGTAACCTCTCTCGCCCTGCTGGAGATTTCCCTGGGGCTTCTTTCGCTCATCCGACCGCGAAAGCTCCGTACGCCCACCCATGTCTTCCCCGCTATCGCCGCTAACCTCTGTGCTTTTCTGCTAGTGACCGTTGTGGGGCTCTCAGGCTTTTCCAACATCGACTTGGAGCAGGCGCTGGATTTTGGATTTGACCGTTGGCAGCCCATCACCACGTATGCGTCTCAGGGTTTTATCACTTCGTTCACCGAAATGGTCAACGAGTTGCCCATTGAGAAGCCCGAAGACTATACGCCCGATGAGGCGCAGAGCATCGAGCAGGAGCTCGCCACCGTCTACGACAGCACATATGGCTCGAGCGAACAGCGCGCGGCGGCCGTTGCCCAGTTCAATGAAATCAAGCCGACGATTGTTGCCGTCATGAACGAGAGTTTTAGCGACCTTTCGTGCTTTGAGCAGCTCCAGGCGGCCGGGTACACCGGCCCCGCATTCTACAACTCGCTTCCCGACACACTTGTTCGCGGCACCATGCTCGCTTCGGTCGCCGGTGGCGGAACGGCGAACTCCGAATTCGAATTTTTGACCGGAGCGACAACGGCCTTTGTCGGATTAGGCAAAATTCCCTATCAACTGTATCAGATGAATGGCGTCAACAGCCTGGCAAAGGACCTTAAAGAGCTTGGGTATACCGCTACCGCTATGCACCCGCAAAACCCCGTCAACTACCATCGAGATAAAATCTATCAGCAGCTGGGCTTTGGAGACTTTCTTTCAATCGGCGATTTCGAAGGTGCGCCCTATTACCATGCCGGCGTATGCGACTACGCCACCTACGACAAGATACTCGACCTGCTTAGAACCGACGAAGCGCCGCAGTTCATCTTTGACGTCACGATGCAAAATCACGGCGGCTACGACTATGGCACCGTTCCCGCCGAAGAGCTGACAAACTATTGGGTCGAGGGAGCCAGCGAGGGCGCCAACAGCGCGCTCAACACCTATCTCACCTGCATCAACGCATCCGACCGGGACCTCGAGTACTTTATCAACGAGCTCCGCAATATCGGCAGACCGGTTGTTCTTGTCTTTTTTGGCGACCATCAGCCGAGCGCCGCAACGACTCTCAACGACGAGCTGTACCCTCAGGAAGATACGGCAAGCCACGCTTTCCGTATCTATCAGTCGACATATCTCGTCTGGGCTAACTATGAGATCGCCGGCAATACCGAGCTCAACGTCTACGACACCGTCGGGGCAAACGAGATTGCAGCCATTACCCTTAATAAGATCGGCGCCCCGCTCACCAATTACCAAAAGGCCCTGCTTGCGACAAGGTCAGATGTGCCCACCATCAATGTCGCCGGCTATCTCGGTGCCGACGGGCTGCGCTACGACTTGGAATCGGAAGACAGCCCATACGCCTCGACGATCGACAAGCTGCAGCGCATGCAGTACCTCGAGTTCGCCAGCAAAGTTCAGTAAGCCCGCCCATTCGCTTGGACCCATCATATTGCAAGCGCACTCGGCCCAAATGCATCGCAAATGACTCCCGCTCGCAAACGAGGGTACAATGACGCTCGTGTCACATCGCGGGGCCCCGGCCCCAGCATATACAAAGGAGTCATACATGGGTTGCGAACACGCACAGGCCGCCGGCGGACAAACGTCGCCATCGCAATTTGAGGAGAACACGCTGTCCGAGGTCAAGCGCGTCATCGCCGTGCTTTCCGGCAAGGGCGGTGTCGGCAAGTCGTTTGTCACCGGCGCCATCGCCACCGAGCTTGCCCGTCACGGCCACAAGGTCGGCGTCCTCGATGCCGACATCACCGGTCCCTCTATCCCCAAGATGTTCGGTATGAGCGGACGCCACGTCCATGCCCTTGGCAACCTTATGCTGCCCGAAATCTCCGAGCACGGCGTCAAGGTCATGAGCTCCAACCTGCTGCTCCAAAACGAGACCGACCCCGTCCTTTGGCGCGGTCCGGTCATCGCAGGCGCCATTAGGCAGTTCTGGAGCGAGACCTCGTGGGGCCCCATCGACTACCTGCTGGTCGACATGCCTCCGGGAACAGGCGACGTCGCGCTCACCGTCTTCCAGTCGCTGCCGGTCGACGGCATCGTCATCGTCACGAGCCCGCAGGATCTGGTCTCGATGATCGTCGCCAAGGCGGTCAACATGGCCGAGAAGATGAACGTCCCCATTCTGGGCATTGTCGAGAACATGAGCTATATTGAGTGCCCCGACTGCGGCAAGAAGATCGAGGTCTTTGGCAAGAGCAAGCTCCCCGAGGTCGCAGAGCGCTATAACCTCGACATCTTGGGCCAGCTTCCCATTAATCCGGCACTCGCCGAGGCCTGCGATAAGGGCGAGGTCGAGACCGCGCTGCCCGATGGCATGTTGCCCAAGGCAGTCTCTGCCGTCGAGGCTATTACCCCGCACGAGACCGACGAGGCCTAAGTGAACGCGAGCGCCCTCTATGACGTCTTGGTAATCGGCGGCGGGGCTTCAGGCCTCGCCGCCGCCATTACGGCCGCACGCGCTGGCAAAAGCGTCTGCATCGTTGAGTGCGATGTCGCCTGCGGCCTCAAGCTCCTTGCGACCGGTAACGGCCGTTGCAACCTCTCCAACGAATCGATTGATCCTCAGCGGTATAACCACCCCGCATTCGTCGAATCCGTCATGGGCCCCCAGCCCGAACAAGAGCTTATGGGTTTCTTCTCCTCGCTGGGCATCATGACAACCTCCGAGGAAGGCCGGCTGTACCCGCGCTCCCTTCGCGCCGAATCGGTGCGCGACGCGCTTCTCAACGTTTGCGACCGCCTAGGTATCACCTTAATCTGCGGAGCCAACGTTGCCACGGCGCACAAAGCTTCCGAAGGCTGGGCACTCCAAATAGACCGTCCAGCGCGGGCGCTCAAGGCAAAAAAGCACGACGACCGAAAATCGGAGCTCCGCTCGCTTCGGAAAGCGCTCGCCGATGTCCCTCGCAAGAACGAGGCCCTGCAGGCACATGCCGTAATTATCGCTACGGGCGGCAACCCCACCGGTATCGCCGATACGTTTCGCCTCCCCCTCACTTCGCTGCACCCCATCCTCTGCCCCGTATCGGCAACGGTCGTTGGCGATCGGGCGGCACTCAAGACGTTGGATGGCCTGCGCGTCCGTGTCCGCTTGACGCTCGCCCACAATCATAATGAGCTCTGGCACGAAGACGGTGAAGTGCTGTTTCGAACCTTTGGCATCTCGGGTGTCGCTGTCTTCAATCTCTCCCGTCGTATCCAGCGCGGCGATACGATCCTGCTCGACGTTTTCCCCGACCTCTCCAAAGACGAGTTGCTCGATATGCTCAACCGGCGCGTTGAGCTGCTCGGCGGCTTTTCGCCCCGCGATCCCCGTTGGCTCGACGGCATGCTCGCCCCGCAACTCTCCCGCGTCGTCTGCACAACGTTCGAGCAGTGCCATCCAGGCTCCAACGATGTCATCCACCTGGTCTCGATCCTCAAACACTTTAAGTTGCTCGTCGAGGGAACAGCCGAGGAGCGCTCAGCACAGGTCACGCGTGGTGGCATATCTGTCGAGAGCATCTCAACACCCAGCCTACGCGCGCGCAGCGTTGTCGACGCCCCGCTTTACGTCTGCGGTGAAGCGCTCGACATCGACGCCGATTGCGGAGGCTTTAACCTTGCGTGGGCCTGGATCTCGGGCATTCGCGCTGCAAGCAGCCTGTAGCCGCGCAGTCTATAATCAAAAACGCATTCGGGCCGTCTGGGATACCGGACGGCCTCTTTCTTGCCTCTAAGGAGACCTCGATGGTTGAAATCACCCAAGTCAACGCGTCGCTCGATGAAGCCGGCGATGAAAATGCCTGTCTCATTGTTGGCAAGCGAGTCGCCAAGTGCGTCCTACGTTGCAAGGACTCCGAGATCAAGTCCATCGAGCTCCACCGCAAGTCAATCGACGCTCGCAAAAAACGAGACGTCCATTTTATCCTGAGCTTTCGTGTTGAGCTGACTAGTCCCCACCTCGAGCGAGAAGCGATCGACAGCGTTGCCGAGCGTGACCGCTCGCGCGTACGCGCGATAGAAGACGATGAGCCTTCATTCCCCTCCCCCGCCTCCGACGCACCTCAAGAACGCCCTGTCGTTGTCGGCGCCGGATGCGCCGGCCTTTTCGCTGCGCTTACGCTCGCCGAAGCAGGTCTTAAGCCCTTGCTCATCGAGCGCGGCGACCCGGCATTTCGCCGCTCGCGGGCGATCGACCTCTTTCTAAAGGAGCGCATCCTCGACCCCGAGAGCAATATCCAGTTTGGCCTGGGCGGCGCGGGGACCTTCTCGGACGGCAAGCTCAATACGGGAACCAAAAATCCCGCCCATCGCCTTATCCTCGAAACCTTCGTCGAGGCGGGTGCGCCCCGCGATATTCTGTGGGATGCCAAGCCGCACATTGGCTCCGACATCCTCCCCACCGTCGTCACCAACATTTCCCAGCGTATCGAGCAACTCGGCGGAACCGTCCGCTATCGAACAAAGCTCGTCAATATTCGAACCGATGGATCTGGCGCCATCACCGGCATCGATGTCCAAACGCCCCAAGAAACCACAAGCGAGGCAATCGCCACAAAACACCTCATTCTCGCCTGCGGCCATTCCGCCCGCGACGTATTCGAGCTTCTCAAGGAACATAACGTTGCCCTCGCGCAAAAGACCTTTGCCATGGGCGTGCGCATCGAGCATCCACAGCGCGACATCGACCGTGCCCAATATGGCCCTTCGGCGGGGCACCCGGCACTCGGAGCAGCCCCCTACAAGCTTGTCGCCCATCTTCCCAACGGCCGCAGCGTGTTCTCGTTTTGTATGTGCCCCGGCGGGCAGGTTGTCGCTGCCTCTTCCGAGCAGGGCCACTTGTGCGTCAACGGCGCCAGTCTCAATGCCCGCGACGGACACAACGCAAATGCCGCCCTGCTCGTTAACGTCACGCCAGAGGACCTTCCCGACGATGACCCGCTCGCCGGCATCGAGCTCCAGCGTGCCTGCGAGGCGGCCGCCTATCGCCTGGGCGGTTCCAACTGGAACGCACCGGCACAGCTCGTCGGAGATTTCCTCGCAGGACGCGCCAGCAAGGCGCCCGGAAAGGTAAAGCCCACCTATCCGCTCGGTGTGACCTGGACGGCAATTGACGAAGCCCTGCCGCAGCATATCGTCGAGTCGCTCCGCCTGGGACTTCCCCTACTCGGAAAAAAGCTACGAGGCTACGACCGCCCCGATGCCGTTCTTACCGGCGTGGAGACTCGTTCGAGCTCACCGGTCACTGTCACCCGAGATCGCGCGTGTCACGCCGTGGCGACTCCAGGCCTCTACCCTTGCGGCGAGGGAGCAGGATATGCCGGCGGCATCATGAGCGCCGCCACTGATGGCATCCGGTGCGCCGAAGCCCTGATTGCAGACCTCTAGCACACTAAAGACACAGACCCCGAGCTCAACGAGAAGCGCGGGGCCTGTACCCTATTTCTTAAATCGCGCGCCCTGGCGTTTTCTGCCCGAAGCGAACGTGGAACCCTTGCGGGCCTGCGAGCGCAGGCGCTCAATCGTTTCGTCCTCGGGCGCGCCCTCGAGCATCGCCCGAATCTGAACGACGGCATCACGCAGGCGCGCCGCCTCCTCAAAGTCCATGGCGGCGGAGGCATTACGCATGTCTTCTTCCATGGTCTCGACGATCCGCACCAGCTCGTCATGCGGCAGCCCTTCCAGCTGCTCGGTAAGCGTCTGTTCAGGCGTCACCGTCTCTGGCACCTCGCCCTCGCCGTTTTCATCGGGTGTATAGAACGCACCATGGCCCAGAGAGTCGCCCTTCGAGCGTCCCTTGGACCCCACGGTCTTTTCGGCCTCGGCAATAAAGCTCGAAATATCGTTGATGGCCTTGTGCACCGTCTTGGGCACAATGCCGTGTTCTTCGTTGTAGGCCATCTGGATCTCACGACGGCGCTGCGTCTCCTCGATGGCTTCTTTCATCGAATCGGTCACGACGTCGGCGTACATGATGACTTCGCCGTCGGCATTGCGGGCCGCACGGCCAATCGTCTGAATCAGCGAACGGCGGTTACGCAAGAAACCTTCCTTATCGGCATCGAGAATTGCCACCAGCGAGACCTCGGGAAGATCCAGACCCTCGCGAAGCAAGTTGATGCCAACCAAAACATCGATCTTGCCCTCGCGCAACGTTCGCAGAATCTCGACACGGTCCATCGTCGCCGTATCGGAGTGCATGTAGTTGACCTTAATGCCGGCATCGAGCAGGTGATCGGTCAGATCCTCGGCCATGCGCTTGGTCAGCGTGGTCACCAGCACGCGCTCCTTGCGGGCCACGCGCTCGCGAATCTCGTCCTCAAGATCGTCAATCTGGCCTCGGACCGGACGAACGTCGATTTTGGGATCGAGCAGGCCGGTCGGTCGAATAATCTGTTCAACATCGTTTTGACTCACGCGCAACTCATAGTCACCCGGCGTAGCCGAAACGTAGATGAACTGCGGGATCCTCGCCTCAAACTCATCGAAGCGAAGCGGACGGTTGTCGAGCGCCGAGGGCAGGCGAAAACCATGCTCCACCAGGGTCACTTTACGCGATCGGTCGCCTTCGTGCATACCGCGAATCTGCGGCACCGTCACATGGCTCTCGTCGATGATGCAGAGCATGTCCTTGGGAAAGTAGTCAATCAAGGTAAACGGCGGCTCGCCCGGTTTACGTCCATCCAGATGGCGCGAGTAGTTCTCGATGCCGTTGCAAAAGCCCATCGTCTCGAGCATCTCGAGGTCATAATCGGTCCGCTGCTGCAGGCGCTGTGCCTCGAGCAACTTGTCGGTCGCTTTGAGCTCCGCCACGCGCTTTTCGCATTCTTCGCTGATCGATTTCAGGGCCGCCTTCACCTTTGGCTTCTCGGTCACGTAGTGCGAAGCCGGCCACACGGGAATCGCTTCGTACTCACGCAACATCTCACCGGTAACCTCATCGATCTCGGCAATCAGCTCAACCTCGTCGCCAAAGAACTCAAACCGCAACGGGTGCTCCGCATAGGGCGGATACACATCGACGACATCGCCACGTACGCGGAACGTACCACGCGCCAGGTCATAGTCATTACGGTCGTATTGAATGTCGATGAGCGCATGGATAAAGTCATCGCGCTCGAGCGGCACCTTCTTATCGACGTTTGGTGCCAAGCCCGCATAGTCCTCGGGAGAACCGATGCCATAGATGCACGAGACCGATGCGACGACAATCACATCGCGTCGAGAAAGCAACGATGCTGTCGCCTGATGGCGCAACATCTCGACCTCTTCGTTAATCGACGAGTCTTTCTCGATATACGTATCACTCTGCGGTACATATGCCTCGGGTTGATAATAGTCGTAGTACGAGACGAAGTAGACCACAGCGTTGTTGGGAAAGAATTCTTTGAGCTCGCTCGCAAGCTGTGCGGCGAGGGTTTTGTTGGGGGCCATGACCAGCGTTGGCTTACCGAGAGCTTCGATGGTCTTGGCCATGGTAAAGGTCTTGCCCGAACCGGTCACGCCAAGCAAAACCTGATAGCGGTCTCCGTCCCTCACACCCTTCACAAGCGACTCAATGGCCTTCGGCTGGGAACCTGCAGGCTCATAGGGAGACACGACCTTAAACGGCACATCAGAGCCCTCAACGCCAAAACGTTTGAGCTCTCCGCCAACACGCTCAACTTCAAAATCCGCCATGGATACTCCTAACTCATATATCTGCAGTATACGCAGGCGGCAGGCATAGTCCTATACGAACCGGTCGGGATAGAGGGTCTTATAGCGAACCCAGGCATTATTGACACGAATCAAATAGGCTTGTGTCTCGGGGAAGGTAATCGCGTTGTGGAGCGATGTGTTTTGCTGCGCCCACCCATCGACATTGCCCATTCCGGCATTGTAAGCAGCAATAGCACTATCCGTCGAGCCATTGAAATACGTCAGCAGGTACGAGAGGTACGCGCACCCAAATTCGATATTCGTAGCGGGGTCATTCAGGTTATCGGCAGAATACTCGTCCCCGTCGACAAGGCCCTTGGCGATCATATCCTGAGCGGTTTCAGGCATAAGCTGCATGAGACCTTGGGCGCCCTGGTTGGATTCCGCCTCGGGATCCCAGTTTGATTCCGACTTGATGACGGCACACACCAGATACGGATCGAGATTATGCGAAATACTGGACTGCTTTACATACGCCTCATAGTCAATCGGATAAAGCGGTTTAAAGAAAGCGGCGGGAGCACACGAGTAAACGAGCGAGATAAGGCCAAAGACGAAAACGAGAGCCAGCGGCACAAAGCGATACCACGTAAAGAAACGCGTCTTAGGCATCTGTCGCCCCCTTATTCGTAGCGTCCATAAGGCCATGGCGAGCAAGCCATGCATCCAGTTGTTCAAAGAGCGTGTTGTCGCCCGCTGCGTTATCAATCACGGTTGTGGCGAGACGGCAAAGCGAAGACTCATCGGGTTGGCAAGCGCAGCGAGCATCAAAATCGGATGGCTCCATACCACGGTGAATGGCACGTTCGCGACGGACCGCCAAAGGAGCACTAACAACCATAATTTCATCCGCAAGGCCAAAGGCGTCCTCAAAGCCAGTCGGAGCAGATACTTCGACCGCAGCGAAGGGATAGCGGGGAGACGAAACCGTACAGCAGACAGGATCGAGAATCCTCAGCGAAAGCTGCTCAACGAGAACGGGGTGCACAATGCTATTGAGCCTTGCAACCGCATCAGGAGAGACAAAAGCTCGAGAAGCGAGGATGTTACGTCGAACGCCGCCCTCCTCGTCCAAAATATCCCAGCCAAACTCTTCAGCAAGAGCATTGACGATATCCGACCCCGGCACGTACAGCGATTTGGCAAGCTCATCCAGATCGATAAGCATGGCGCCATGAGATTCGAGATAGCGGCAGGCAGTCGACTTACCCGAAGCAATATTGCCCAAGACAAAAACGGTAAACATCAAGTCCTCCCTAACGCCAATGGGAGTTATTATCGCGCAAATACAAAAGAAGGACTCAAAATACAGCCAAACAGTAAGACAAGCTAAACGAAGGCGAGTTCTTGTATTACAGCTCTCTATTAAACGCAAAAAAGGGGGAGGCCGCGAGGCCTCCCCCTCCTTCAATCTCGATGACGGCTCGGTGCCGTCCACCGGTCAGCGGCGCCCTGGCCTCCCACG